>JAPLUM010000705.1 GCA_026397605.1 Verrucomicrobiota bacterium
TTTGCTCAATCTCGGCCAAGTGCGTGAAGGTGAGCGAGTCATCATAGCTGGCATTCCCTGGCGTGTGGGCACCATTTACATGTTCACTCAGCTTACCAATCCAGCTATGCCTGGGGCCATTCTTCGCCTGCCTTTACAGACCTTGGCAGGTATGACCTCTCGTCCAAGTAAGCTTGGTGAAGCCTGGTTTCCTTGTGAGATTGGGTCCTGGATCTTACTCACTGGCAACACCCTTGCTCAAGTGGCAGATATCACTCCAGAGCAGGTCGTCATTGATTATCAGGGAGGATTAAAGCGCTGCATTCCAATGGCCACTTTTCTTGTTATGGAGACAGCTACTCTCAGCGGTGGTTTTTCGCGCAGCATCTCTCTCGATCTCAATGTTGGCCATGATCCCGTGGAGCCGGCTGACTTCACCAAACAGGCGGATAAAGTGATCCGTGAGTCTCTGCTGCGCACCATCAAACCTGAAGAGCTACGTGATCTGAAGGTCGAGCTGGTTGACTGCCAGGGCTCTTCCAACACCTATCAGGTGACAGCGCTTTTCGCGGGTTCGCTGGCGGCTCAATTTTTGACTTTGCCTAACACCCTGCGTCGTGCAGCTCATGGCATCATGTAGCCTTTTTTATGGCTTTGTAAGTTCCGCAACTTTGGCAGAAAGCGCTTCAAAGGAAAGTCGATCGCCATTGTTTTTCCCCACATAGCGAAAGACTTCTTTGCCTTCAGCATTGAGTAGGATCGTTGCGGGAAAATGCACGCTTTGGCCATGAAAAGCATAGCCATCTGGAATGTTGTAATCTTTGGCTAACTTGGCGTTGGGATCACGATAGATCGGGGTTTTAGCCAATCCCTCAGGCGGTAGCTTTTTGGCCCAGGATTCGATCTCGCGGTCGGTATCAGGCTTGAGGAAAACCTGGATGACGTTTGGCAGTGATTCAGACTTGGTGAAGTAATCGCGCGTATGGCGCAAGCAAACTGGGCATTCCGTTTTTAACAGGAAATGCAAAGCCACGATCTTTCCTTTGGCTTCATTGAGCACGAAGGTTTCATTTCCGGTAGCAGACTTGACAGTGAAGTCTTCTGGATTGCTTGCGCAGGCCAACGTCGTCAGAGCAAGGAAGGTAAAGAGCAGTTTTTTCATCATGATGTGGACTGGTGTGAGGCAAGTCGGTGACTTTTATTCCATGATCCTGAAAGTTTGCAGGATGATCACAGTCATTGATCCCGTCATGATGGATGCGCCTTAAACTCCGCGGGGTAAAACTTCAACCACATCGGCTAATACTCGACCACTGCCGTGGCGGAGTTCATTGCAGCGGCCAAAGAGGATCTGCCCACTAGTGGCGCCCAGTAGCTCGGCCAGACGGGTGTCCACGGCGATGCGGAAATAACCACGCGGATGGCTGCTGTGAGGCACTTGGTATTGCTCCAGAATGGCACCAAAGGGAACGCGTCCTTCCAGCACGAGTTGCTGAGCTTCCTCGGGCAGGAGATCTAGATGAATGCCGATGGCGCCAAACTCGATGGGTTTCCCATCGCTCCGACGATGCAGCACGCTCTCGCTGGCATGAAACTCACGCAGATGTGGCGTCATGTCGCGATCATGCACCAGCAAGTGCTGCTCCTGATCCGCGAGAGCCTCCGGCTCTACAAAGGTCACCCGCGGACGGGTGCTGCCGATACCGTAAAAGAAAATCAGCGGAGCGAGGATGTCCTCGTCCTGCCTCGGTGCGTCATTCATCGCCTGAGTCATGCATTCGTTAAGTTCGATGATCCCGCTCAGGTATAGCGGGCATATTGGCGGTGTTTTGGCAGGAAGAAATCATGCAGCAGACGATCCACCTGCAGCAAGCCATCACGTGTGAGGGTGATGTCGTGGTTAGTGAGCGTGGCAAAGCCTTCTTTGGCCAGATACTCCAGTTGTGGTGCAAAGAACTGCCTCGGGCTTTGCTGGAACTTGTTTTGATAGTAATCAAAGGAGCTGTGCCCAAGCTTCAGCTTCAAGATAAACTCACGCACAAAGCGCTCCTCAGCATCTGTCTGATAAGCGCGGTAGATGGGCATTTGGCCAGCATCCAAAGCCTGCATGTAGGGGCCGACATCTGCCTGATTTTGATAATGCACACCGCCAAGATGGCCAAAGGAGGCCACGCCGCAACTGAGTAGGTCGGCACCTTCCCAGAGAGCGTCACGATACACAAACTTGATCCGCTGAGGGTCCTTCACGACGGTGTAGGCGCTAGTGACTGTGTAGCCCGCTTTCACAAATTCGTCGAACGCATAGCTGACCCAATCACGTTTTGTCTGCCAGTCGGCTACAGGAGCGGTGACTTTGCCTTCGGCTTTCATCTGCTGATACATGGTCGTGTTATAAGGCACTTCCATTTGGTAAATGGTCACAGCATCTGGTCCGAGTTGCACGGCCTTGGCCACAGTGTCTTTCCAGTTAGCTTCGGTCTCATTCATCATCCCAGAGATGAGGTCGATATTGATGTGCTCAAAGCCCAGTGTGCGGGCAAAGCGATAGGCCTTGTCAATTTCGCCACTACGGTGTGCGCGGCCGTTGGTTTCAAGGATATGATCGTCGAAGTTCTCCACACCCAGACTCAGGCGCGTGACGCCTACTTCGCGGATGCCGGTGAGTTTTGTTTCACTCAATGTTCCGGGTTCGGCTTCAAAAGCCACCTCTGCTGCGCCATCCCAGCTGACCAGATCCTTCATGCGGTTGGTAAGATCTTTGAGCTGGGGAACACTGAGGTAACTTGGCGTGCCACCACCGAAATAGACAAAGTGCGCTTTCCGTCCAGACAGATAAGGCTGCTTGGCAAAGCGCTCCATCTCGCGCATCCCAGCATCAATGTAGGCCTTCACTTCCTGTGCATTCTTGTCTGTATACACTTTGAAATAGCAGAAGTGGCAGCGTTTCCGGCAGAAAGGGATGTGGAAATACACACCAAGCGGCACCTCTGCAGGTGCAGGGGTTTGTAAGATCGCCTCGACGACGGACACTTGATCGGGCTGCCAAAAAGAAAACGGCGGGTAGTTAGAAACGAAATAGTTTCCAGCCTCGGTCTGATCGACCTTTTTTTCAGTGGCGCTTGGGGGGACTTCCAGAGTGGTGGACATGATTTAGAATGCAACGTGCCATCTAGCCTAGTCATGCATTAAAAAACTGCTAGCGATGAAAGCTTCTCAAAATGCATCAAATTTTGTGGATAAAATGCCTTCATCCAGCCCCATCCAGCCACTAAAACTCTGGTAATGAGTTTTTTGCACCGCATTCTTGTCTTCAACACCTGGCCAGATTATTAAAGCTTCTTTCGCAAACGAAAAGTCGGGACCAATGGAAGCACCTGCCTGTAAGGAGGACATTTGGTCGCTTTCGGACCAGGACCAGAGATGGGTTCGTCTTTCATAGATCGGATTCCTCTGTTGAACAATCCTTCTGCCTGCGCTTCCCTCTGATCTGTTTTTCTTCCTAAAATACACATGAACTACGATCTCATCGTCATTGGCGGCGGGCCTGCGGGCTACGTCGGAGCTATCCGCGGAGCCCAGCTGGGTAAAAAAGTAGCCGTCGTCGAAAACGACCGCGCTGGTGGCACCTGCCTGAATTGGGGCTGCATTCCTACCAAGGCCCTGCTTAAAAACGCTGAACTTTACCACACCCTCACCCACCGCGCCGAGGAGTTCGGCTTAAAAATCGGCAGCATCGAGTACGATTGGTCCAAAGTCATCGGCCGCAGCCGCGGCGTCTCTGACAAATTAAATAAGGGTATCGAATTCCTGCTGAAAAAGAACAAGGTCGATTACATCAAAGGCACCGCCAGCATCCCTTCCGCAGGCAAGGTTGAAGTGACTGCCGCAGATGGCAGCAAAGTCACCCACGATGCCGCAAACATTCTCATCGCCACCGGAGCGAAGACACGCGACATGCCTGGCTTCCCTTTCAATGGTAAGACCGTCATCGGCAGCAAGGAAGCCATGACTTTGGAGAAACAGCCGAAGAGCATCATCGTCATCGGCGCGGGCGCTATCGGCATTGAGTTCGCTTATTTTTTCAATGCCTATGGCACCAAAGTCACCGTCGTCGAAATGCTACCAGACGTGTTGCCAGTCGAGGATACTGAAGTCAGCAAGACCCTGGAAAAAAGCCTGACAAAATCCGGCATCCGCATCCTCACCAACACCAAAGTCACCGGCACCTCTGAAGACGGCAATGGCGTGAAGATCACCGTCGAAGGCGCTGCCAATGAAACCCTCGAAGCCGACATCTGCCTCGTAGCCATTGGTGTGAAGCCCGTTCTACCAGGCGGAATCGAGCTGAAGCTTAGCGACCGCGGCTGGCTCAATACAGACGACCGCTACCAGACCAGCGTGAAAGGCATCTATGGCGCTGGCGACATCATTGGACCACCATGGCTGGCCCACGTGGCTAGTTACGAGGCCGTGCAATGCATCGAAGGCATGTTCACCAAGCACAAGCCCAAGAAAGTCGGCGTCTTCCCAGGCTGCACTTACTGTCATCCACAAGTTGCCAGCATCGGCCTCACCGAGCGCGCCGCGAAGGAAAAAGGTCTCAAATTCAAGATCGGTAAGTTCCCTTATCATCGGCGCGCACATCATCGGCAGCGAAAGCACCGAAATGATCGCCGAGATCGGCCTCGCCATGAACCTCGAAGCCACCTGGGACGAGATCGAAGCCACCATCCACGCGCATCCGACACTGAGTGAGATGATCAAAGAGGCCACCGAAGTGGCCAAAGGTCATCCGATTCACGTCTAAGGTGCAGCACGCTTAGCAGGTGCTCCTCGTCATGTGATCCAGAGCACTTCCAGCAGCTAAAACGGCTCGCTGGAAGAAACTCTGGAATGCATGATTGAGCCTAGTCGAGATTGATGACTGCGTGTGCTTGCAGATCCTGAAAGTCCACCCATTCGGTAGCCGAAGAATGGGTGGCTTCAAGATACACGCGGGGGGCAACGCCAGCTTCCAGCGCTTCCTGCCAGCGCTGAACGCAGAGGCACCATTTGTCACCGGGCTTCAGACCAGGGAAATCGTATTCGGGGCGGGGCGTGCTCAGATCATTCCCCATGCGCTTGGAAAATTTGAGGAACTCTTCCGTGACCTCGGCACAGACAGTATGCAGACCTTTATCATCGGCACCTGTGCGGCAGTAACCGTCGCGGTAAAAACCAGTCAGGGGTTGCCGGCAGCAGCATTGGAGTTCTTGACCGAGGACGTTGGTAGGCATGATAAAAAAGAGTGGTTGTGAGTTGGCGGGTTATTTTCCATCCCAGAGAAAGTGCTCCAAACGAATTTTTGTGGCGCGTTCCTTGGCTTCGGTTGCACGATCTCCTTTGGACTGGGCTAAGGTCTCGGCAAGACGTGCAGCGGCTTCCCACTGCTTTTGGGTTTCTATGAGTTCAATGCCAAAAAAGCCAGCGCGATAGAACCAACGAAACTCCGATGGATCAGTCGGACCGGTGAATCCCGTGGATTTTACCACATCATAGCAGGCTTCTAAGGCCTCCAGACCGCGGCCAGACGAGTTTAATGCCACAGCCAAGGTATAACCGATGCGCGCGCGCCATTTGTAGGACAGATCGTCTTCTCGCAGTGCTGTTTGCAAGAGATTGATGGCTGCTGTGAGCTGGAGGACGTCTTCTTTACCCAAAAGCATGAGGATCTCGGCCTTTTCGCAAACAAGTGATCTCTGCAGTTCCTCCGAGAGATTCTTCTCAGCGAGAAGAGTATCCATGAGTTTTAGCGCGTCTGCTTCCTGCCCTGCTCGGCGTTTTGCTAAGGCTTGCTGTTGCCGCGCGGGGATGCTCAGCGGGCCTTTTTTCTCCGCCACTTCCTGCCATAGCATGATGGCTGCATTGCGGCCTTCATCGCTCATCATGGAGAGGGCTGACATGCCTGCAAAATAGAGGGCGGTATCTGCATAACTGGAGGCTGGATGATTCTTGGCCACGAGCTCAAACTCGGTGCGTGCGGAGGCGAAGTTCTCCAGGCGGAAGAAAGCATCAGCGACTTTCATTCGCACCAGCGCAGCCTGGACGGACGTTGGCCATCGGGTCAGAAATTCCGCGCCGACCTCTGTCAGTGATTTGAGTTGCCCTTGGCGGTCCAGTTGCCAAAGGCGCGTGGTGATTGCACGCTGAAGCTGTGCCTCTGAAATATTGGGCCATTCTTGAGCCGTTTTAAAAGCTTTCTCCGCCAGGGCAAAGTCCGCAGGAACACGCAGGATCGAGAGCTCAGCCAAGGCTAGCCAAGCTTCGATGGCTCGCGGGTGTGGGGGTTGTTTTTCGGTGATGCGTTTGAGCTCGGCTTCGGCTTCAGGACGTCCTTTCGCAGCTAGCTCTAGGGCGCTGTCGAGATCTAAATCGATCGATCCATCCTGGCTTGGCAGGGTGGATTCTGCACTAGCGACCTGAAGCTGTCCCAGCAGAGATTGATAAAGCGCCATCTCACCACCGCGGAGTGCTGAGGCACCGGCATTGTAGAGAGCAGACCGCCGCTCGGCGAGGGTTGATGCTAGGTTAGCGGCTGTTTGAAAAAGCTCACAGGCCTGCTGATAATCACCGCGTTTAAAAGCAGTGCCCGCACTCACCGATTCCACCATGGAGGAACCATTGCTACCAAAGCGTTTCCGCCATTGATCCGTCAGCGCGCTGACGCGTGCATCCAACTTCAATGCACTGTAAGTTTCTAAGGCCAATCTCATGGTCTCATCACTTTGAGGATGGCCTTCATGAAGCTGGAAGCCGGCCTCCAGCATCCCCAGCGCTTCCAGTTGGCGGACTTGAGAGACGAGCCACCGAGATAACAACAACATGGCGTGTCCTTGAAAGGTGCTTGTTGAAGCTAGGGGTGTCAGAGCTGCTTTCTGGACGGTATTGCCCTCGCTGATCCAGCGTACCGTTGCATCCGGCGGGGGCAGGCCCGCCTCGCTACTTTCAAGACAGCGGGCAAGTAAATTAAACGCGGGGCTCCAGGCTTCAGACTCAAGCGTGTTATCCAGGAACTGCACCAGCACTTCCGTCGCCTTAGTGGCAGTGCGCTCGTGTAGCAATGAATCGGCTAAAAGGACTGCTGCTGCGTGGTGTGCACGTTCACCGCCGCCTTTGCTAGCCAGAATGCTACGCAAAATGTCCTGAGCCTCTTTTTGTTGGTCCAATAAAATGAGCCGCTCAGCTTGAAGCAGTAGCGGTGTAGCTTCTTGGCTTTGAGTCAGCTCCTTCGGACCAGATCCGGCTGCTTTACCATCCAGCGCATCTAACTCATCCGAGATCTGCTGAGCTCTGCCGACCATCGCTGTATCAGCACTCTTTAGGATGGGCAGAATAACCGCCCGAGCCTGGGCAGTATTTCCATTCTTCAGGCTGATCTTTGCTAAAAGAAGTCGTTCTAAGCTAGGCGCTGTGTCTTCATTGACGCGTTGCGTGAGCAGTTTTTCAGCTGCCTCCAAATCACCCATGAGGAAGAGCGCCTGAGCATGCCAATAGCTTTCATTGGCGATCTTTTCTTTCTTGATCACCTTCATCGCGGCGACTCCATCTTTTGCACGAATCCAGGACTCCACGACCAATGTGGCTAGAGTTTGTCTCTCCATTGATTGAACGGGTGTCTCATCCATCAATCGGCCTGCTTTGATTGCTGCTATGGTAGGTAATCCATCCTGCAAGGCCTGCTGCGCTGCGCGGTAATCAGGTTTATCCTGGAGTTCAGCAGCGAAAGCAGCGCCCATTCCTGCCAAAGTAAGCAGAAAAAGGGGGCAACGAGTCGAACGGATAAAACGCATGGTGTGTTAGATTAGGCGGCGTTTTAAAACTCGCAAGGCGCGGCGGTTGCTTTGATTTCCTCTGTGCCTACTCCCATTGGCTGCCTTTACTGCCGACATAGGCCATGCTCAGTCCAAGAATGACATGAGCCATGAGAACAAAAGCGGCCAGTTCTGGCGATACCAAGTTCGTTTCTGTGACCTTTTTCACCGCATCATAAAAAGCGGTGTCACTCATGCTGCGTAGGCTGCCCGACCAAGCCCAGAAAGCGGCGATGAAAGGGTTCACCGCTCCTTCGATCCACTCTGGCAGGCTCAGCACTGCACCGGAAAGAGGCAGTTGAAAACCAACGAGGTAGATACTCAGGATGGTGGCTTTTTCAGGCGTCCGGCACATCCCACTGATGCCTAGACAGATGCTCGTCATGGCAGCCGAGACTAGAATCAGCAGAGCTAGCTTCACGATCAGATCCCCGGGCAATCCTCCAGTAATCATGTCCACAAAGATGCCCATCCAGATGCTTTGGGCTAAAACGAAAACACCCAGGAAAAGCACCTTGCTGAGAATGTAGGCCGACGTGCTCAACCCACCGAGTTTTTCACGTTCTAGAATGAGCCGTTCACCGGCAATTTCACGCGCGGCATTGTTGCTGGCCATGAGTGTGACGAGCACCACCTGGAGCATGATCAGACCGCTGACCAGACCACCCGCATTAAGCTGATCGATCTGATGCTGCGCCTTTTGTTGCATTTCAAACATCACGTCAGAGTCCTGTCGCTGGCTTAGCTGTTTGAGAGGCTTGATACCATCCAGCGCAAAGATCACCACCAGCAGAGGAAAGCCTAGCAGCATGGCTAGGTGCAGCCAGACCTGGCCTTTGTCTCGCCGGAAGATCGTCCAGCGCCGATTCAGTAGGGTAAAAACCTGACTCAGCACGTTTGGCAGCTCTTCTGGGGCCACTGCTTCATGGGCATCATCATTCTCGTGAGTTGCCGACTTCGCGGATTCTGCCGCTTTTTCAAAGAGCATTTTTTCATAATAGTCCCGCTTTTTTTGCCAGGACTCATGCCAGCTCAGCGACTCACGTTGAGTCAATCTTAGATAGACTTCCTCTGGATGTTGAACGGAGAAGTAATGGTTCAGAAGTTTAGGTGGGCCATGAAAAACCAGCCTGCCTTGATACATCACCAGCACGCTATCAAAAGCCTCTAAGCTGGCCAAGCTATGAGTGACATTGATCACCACTCGCCGTGGATTTTCTTGAGCCAGCACTCGTAGCAACTCCGTGACTTCGGCTTCAGACTTTGGATCCAGTCCGCTGGTGACCTCGTCACAGAGTAGCAGGCAGGGATTGGTCACCAACTCCAGCGCCAGACCAAGGCGGCGCTTTTGACCGCCAGAGAGTACTTTAATTCTACGGTCGGCCAGATCCGTGAGACCCGTGATAGCCAGGATCTTATCCAGTTTCGGCTCAAAATCCTCCGTCCCCGGCAACTGCGTGCGTAGAGCCATGCTATGGGAGATGCATTCCTCGACCGTCAACAAATCATGCGCTACGCTAAATTGCGGAACATAGCCCAGTTCACCAGGGTGTAGATCCTCTTCCTCTTTTAGATCCCGCCCCTCCCACTTGAGCGAACCCTCCGTCTGCTCTGTAATCCCTGCAATCACCTTCAGCAGCGTCGTCTTTCCACATCCCGAAGGCCCGACGATGGCCATCAAGTGCCCATGAGGCACTGTGAACTGAACCTCACGCAGCAAATGCAGCGATTCTTCTTCAGAGCCTGCGGGCGCATCGACTTCGAGACAAACATTGAGAGCTTCAAGCATATCCTATCCTAGGCCAGAAAGGCAGCGCTGTGGCAAGAACAGACTTTGCCTCTCTGTGTGATTCAGATTCACTAGACAAGTCTACTGCTGAAAAGCAGGCAGTGCTTTGAGCTTGGCGGCTAGATCTTTCAAGGTATCCGGTTGGCTGGAGGAGACATCTTGAAGCTCCTCGGGGTCGGCGTCGAGATCGTAGAGCTCGCGGTGACCATCACTCCATTGGTTGAAGCGCCATCGTGCGGTGCGGATGCTTTGACCGTGAAGTTTGGGGCTGCGAGTGATGAGCGTAAAGGCAGCGTCCTTCACGCTGACCGTGGAATTTTCTAAGACGGGACGCAGGCTTAGACCAGCACCAGCATGCGGCATTTTTAATCCGCAGAGGTCGGTGACGGTGGGATAGAGATCAACAAATTCAACAAGTGAGCGGCTGGCCTGCCCGCCCTTCATTCCTGGTGCAGCGATGATGAATGGGGCACGGCAGGCGCGCTCAAAAAGTGTGTTCTTGTTCCACCATTGGCGCTCACCCGTGTGGTAGCCGTGATCGCCGACAAAGATGACAATCGTTTTGTCCCAGAGTTGTTTTTGATCCAGCACATCCAGCACGCGGCCTAACTGAGCATCCATGAACGTGGTGCCAGCACAATAGGCACGGAAGAGGTCGCGCCAGTCTTGACCGGTCAGTTTGGCAAAGGCGGTTCCATAGGCCCCAAAGCCGACGCTCTCTTTACGTGCAGGCGTCATATTGGCTGGATCTTGCCAAGGTTTCAAAGAGTCTAAAGGATAGAGATCAAAGTATTTTTTTGGCGCAATGAAGGGATCATGAGGCTTCATGAACCCACAGCCTATGAACCAAGGGGTGTCTCCGAGTTCGTTGATCTTGGCCACAGTTGCGGCAGCGATTTGACCATCAGGTTGATCATCATCCCCACCATCCGCAGCACCCCACTGACACCAACTCAAAGCGCCATCGGTGACGTTGCGGCCTTCGAGCATCTTCTTGCCAATCTTTGTGGCTTCAAAGGCCTGGGATGTATGCCAGGATTTCCCGGCATCCATCCATGCCTGCTTGGCTTGAGGATTCTTGCCGCCACCGAGATGATACAATTTACCAAAGGCGTGGGATTGCCATCCGGCTTCTTTGCAGAGCTGTGGCAGGGTAACAACATTTGGCATTTTGTCGCGCAGCTTGATGTCGTTCCCCACGATGCCGGTCTGCTCAGCGCGCAGCCCAGTCATCATGGAACTGCGGCTGGGATTGCAAACTGGGTATTGAACATACGCACGCTCAAACGAAGTTCCATGGGCACGCAGCCGATCCAGATTAGGAGTCTTGACGACATCCTTTGTGTAAGCCCCGCCGAAGTCGCGCAAATCATCCGCCATGATGAGCAGTACGTTTGGTTGCGCGGCAATCGCGGAGAGGAAAGGACAGAATAGGATGAGGAAAATGAATTTCATGTCGAAGTGGAAGCTTTTTATCCGTGATCTTTAAGGTGTAGCAAAGGACCAGTTCTTCGACTCACCTTTGTGGGTGCTGAAATGAATGCTCTGAATCTCAACGGGTGCTTTATCGGCAGGGAGATAAAGCCGAAGCGTGCCACAGACTCCGGTGACGGGTATTTCTACTTCGATCTTCTGCCAGTCTGCACCTGCTTGCAGAGTGAAGCTTGTGGTTTGTCCGTCTTCAGGAAACTCGCTTTGAGTCGCTGTGCGCCACTGCACTTTCCCAGCGCCTCCAGAAGTGCTGCGAGCCCGGAGCTTCAGATGAATGGGACCGCTGAACTTTACCTGCGCAGAGCCAAGAAACGGAGTCCGGCCAGTGGCCTCCATACGCAGTGCTCCTTCGACAAGGCTTGTCTTGCAAAATTTCGGCACCAGTCCTGCCGTCGGATCAACGGCTTTTGTTGGTTGCGCCTGATAAGCAGGGTTGGGTTGAGGAAAGGCCGCGTGGGTATCTTTGAGGAAGCCGTCGATGAGGGCATCTAGCTCCTTCACTTTATCGGGCATTTTGGCCAATAAGTCCGTGGCTTCACTCAGATCATCGTGCAGGTTATACAACTCATGAGTGGCAGGATTTCCAAACCAACGTAGCAGTTTGAAGTCGCCCTGCCGCACCCAGACACCTCCAGCGCGATTGGCTCCGGCGTGAGGATGATAATTGAAGTACGCTTTCCGTTCGAGCTCACCCCTTGACTTCAGTACGTGCGCATAACTCACACCATCGAAGTGTTGGCCTGATGGTTTGGTAATCGCCAAAAGATCGATCAGGGTGGGATAGACATCGATCGGCCCCACGACCGAATCCGCAGTGGTGCCGGGTTTGATTTTCCCTGCCCAAGACCACATCAAAGGCACGCGCGTGCCACCTTCATAGAGCGTGCCTTTGCCATCACGCAGAGGCGTGTTCATGGTCGGCGGCTGAGTGCCTGCCCACTTTTGCCAATCTTCATTCGCGGCCTTTTTACCTTCAGCGACGATGTTGCTGTGCACGTTCCCACCATTGTCGGAGGTGAAAAGAATGATGGTATTATCGGCGATGCCTTGTTTGTCCAACTCATCCAAAATCCTGCCAAAGCACTCGTCCACGCTCTTGAGCATCGACGCCATGATCGGGTTGCCTTGCTTGCCGCTAGGATCTTTTTTGTTGGCGAAGTAGCGGGTATATTCCTCCTTATGTCCCCAGGGTCCATGGACTCCATAGCACCAGAGATTGAGGAAAAAGGGACCTGACTTGTTGGCTTCGATAAATTTCACCGCCTCCGCCGCCTGACGATCGACGATGTATTCACCCGCAGGCCCGTCGGTGATGGTGCCGATTTTAGTCTTAGCGCTCGGCTTGCCTTCCATGCTGACGCCATAGGGCGAGAAATAATTCCCCGGTGGGCCAGGATCAGGATGACAGTGAAAGGCAGTATCAAAACCCTGCTGCTCTGGCCAATGCGGCTGAGTCAAACCCAGGTGCCATTTGCCGATGTGGGCTGTGCGGTAGCCCGCAGTCTTGAGTGTTTCTGCCAGGGTGATCTGAGACGGCTCTAAGTAGTTCTTGCTCTGTGGCAGCAGCATGGGTGCATTGGGCGGTGCTGATTTCGGCAATGCGGAAAAATCAGCTGCCTGCGGGGCGATATGACCTGTGGCACTGGTAATGCCATGCCGCGCTGAATACTGCCCTGTGAGAAGACTGGCCCGCGTCGGTGAACAGAGCGGCTGCGCATACGCATTCGTGAAACGCATGGCCCGCTTGGCAAAGCGATCTATGTTTGGCGTCTCATAATACGTGGAGCCATACACACTGCTGTCCATCCAGCCCATGTCGTCTGCTAGAAACAAGACCACGTTTGGTTGTGCGGAGTGGGACTGAACGCCTAGAAGCAGAAACAGAAACAGAAAAACGAGGTAGCAGCGGTGTATCATAGAAAGCAAAATATCAGAAGGATAGAAAAGCCATGGTGGCGGCTATTACTCTTGCCCATGAACCGAGTCACTCTACGCTTCCTTACATTTATTCTGATTGTCAGCGCTGAATCTTTGCAGGCTGATGATCTCTTCAAAACGCAGCCCTTTCAGAGCATCCTAGTCACGCAAGCGATTGGCGGACGCTATCACTTCACCCAGGAAGCACCTTTGCTGGAGAGCGCCCGTATGATCGCGGAGTTAGGCTTTGGCGTTATGAAGTTTTCTATTTCGTCCAAAGCTTTATTGGCAAGTCAAAGTCCAATGTGATCAGCGAATTAAGCCATCTCAAAACACTGTCTGAAATCGCCGATCTGGGAGACGAATCGCCAATTCTATGATTGGGCACGGAAGTATGTGCGCGAGACGGAACGCAATCTTGGCAGGCAGCCGGATCGTGATGCATTCAGGAGCGCTGCGCAGCGGTTTCTTCAAGAGATGTGACGGCTCCGTGCAGTGCCTCAAGGCTTGCTGCGCTACGTCCGTTTTTTATGAGATATAGCTTGCTTCCTCGTTCTTTTTTTTGATCCTACGCCCTGTTAGCGATTAATCCCAAACTCCACGTTCATGATCAAAAACATCCTCCTCACTTCGCTGGTCGCTCTCGCCAGCACTCTCCACGCTGGCACTTCTGCTCCAAGCAGCAAAGCTGTCATCACGCCTACCGTCGATCCACAAGCCAATGTGATCTTTACCGGTTTTGAAACCCGCGACAATGCTTGGTACAGCCACTTGGGTTATATGCACGATCTCGACGGTGATCTCGGCACCGGTGGTCTATTCGTCCGCGCTTTCGGCGGCTACGGCCAGTATGATTACCTTGGCGGGGCCGACGGCAGCATCACTGGTTCTCTGTTTGATGCAGACGCAGGTCTCGGCTATCGCTACTTGATCAATAACTTCGTCATTGGTGCTTACGCAGGCGTTCACGTCCGTGATCGCGATCTGGATGGCTTCGATACCAATGCTAGCGAAGGCACAGACTGGGGTGCACGTTTCTCATTGGATGTCACAGGTCAAGTTGGTAACATCTACATCAGTGCGATTGGCCAATATTCAACCGTTGAGGAATCCGTTTGGTCCCGCTTCCGCACAGGCTATGTGCTTGGCAAACTGACCATTGGCCCTGAATATGTGTATATGCGCGATGCTCAATTCGAAGAAAATCGCCTCGGTGGCTTCGTTAAGTATCAGGCCTGCTCTAATTTCGCCATCATTGGCACACTTGGCCACGCTTCTTATTCATTCCGTCGTGGAAACAACAATGACGACTCCAGCCTCTATGGTGGCGTTGCTGCGGTGTTCGTTTTCTAATTCAAGACGCGTTTAGACCTTTTTTAGCCGGCGGCATTCCAAGTGGGTGCCGCCGGTTTCTTTTGGTGAATGGGCTCAAAGAAAACGTTGCAGAATCGGCTTCAAAGATGTCACCGTCTTTTCCGGCCAGAGTTTACGATCCGTCATGATGGCACCGTCCAGCGCCTGGTGCTCGGGCCAGGTTGGTTCCAGCGGAATTTGTGGAATCACTCGTGCGATAATCGACTTAGCCATGGCAACATTGGCGGAGACATGAGCCATAACAGCATCCACTGTGACATGAGCTTCATCCGTTTTCCAGCAGTCGTAATCGGTGATCATGGCTAGCGTTGCCAGGGCGATCTCAGCTTCTCTAGCCAACTTGGCTTCGGGTAAGTTCGTCATACCGATAACATCGAACCCGAGCTGGCGATTGGCATTTGACTCTGCACGGGTAGAGAAAGCAGGGCCGTCCATATTGACGTAGGTGCCGCTATCATGCACCCGCACTCCTGCTGCAGTGGCAGCTTTGGCCAATAAGGTTCGCAGACCAGCACTGATCGGGTCAGCAAAGGCTACATGACCAACGATGCCGCGACCAAAGAAGGTGTGATGCTCACGCCGACTGGTGCGGTCAAAGAACTGATCCGGCAGCACGACATCTCGCGGCGCATACTCTTCTTTTAAACTACCCACCGCGGTGACGGCGATGATCCAGCGGACATTGAGCGAGCGCAGTGCCCAGATATTGGCGCGGTGATTCAGCTCCGTCGGCAGGATGCGGTGGCCTTTGCCATGACGCGGCAGGAAATACACCCGCCGACCAGCGAGTAT
>JAPLUM010000332.1 GCA_026397605.1 Verrucomicrobiota bacterium
GCTCGGCATAAGGGGTGTGGAAAAGAGCCATGCCAACTCCTGAAACGGAATCAGCTGGGAAATGCCAAACTAAAGGTGAATGGCAGCATTTCCAGCAAGGATTTCGAGTTTTCGTCAACAACCCAAATGATAACAAAAAACCCACGCCTTTTCTTTGAGGCGTGGGTCCTGGGTGAGTTCTAGTCTCTTTATTTCTTGTCAATCATGATCATCATCATGTCTCCCTTACGCCAGACCTTCAATAGCACCTTGTTGCTGGCCGAATTAGCCATTTGCACGGCCTCACCCACTGCGCGGACCTTCTTCTTGTCGCGCCCAATTTCCAAAATAACATCACCCTCCTCAATCCCCGTAGCTGCGGCACGACTTTCGTCATTGACGAGTGTCACGATGACCCCTTGAATCTCATCGGGCACTTCATAGCGCTCACGTGTGCTCGGCGTTAGGTTCTGAATCGTAACACCATCGACGATTTCAGCGACGCTTGCAGCCGCAGCCGCTGGCGCAGCCCGACTTACGGGCACATCATCTTCTTCAGCATTTGTTCCTATGATGTTACCCTCTTCATCCAGGGAAAGTTTGATGAGCTTTGCTTGCAGGGTGGTAGGTTTGCCATCTCTTATCACATCGATTGAGATAACGGTGCCAGGCTTATAGCTGCTGACAATCAAGGGAAGTTTGGAAGCATTTTCGACTTTCTGCCCCTGAACACCAACAATGACATCTCCGACTTGAACGCCAGCCTTAGCGGCGGGCGAATTATTCGTGACGATTTCGACGAGCGCTCCGGTCTCGTCTGAAAGACCCCAAATTTTCATGGTTTCAGCATCGATGTCTTTTGGACGAACCCCTAAAAACCCACGCGTTACAGCCCCATCATCAATCAAATCCTCAGCCACGCGAAGCGCCAAATTGATTGGAATAGCGAAGCCAATGCCTGCACTCATACCGGACTTGGAATAAATGGCGGTATTGATACCCACAACACGACCAAGAGCATCGACTAACGGCCCGCCAGAGTTTCCTGGATTGATGGCAGCATCTGTCTGAATGAAGTCTTCATAGCCGTTCGTCCGACGATTTCCAATGATGCCCATACCACTGCGCCCAAGAGCACTAACAATGCCTTGTGTGACCGAACGGCTAAGTTCCATCGGCGCACCTGCGGCAAGCACGATATCACCCACACGGAGCTTTGTGCTATCAGAGAGTATCGCGGGAATGAGGTCGAAGGCTTCGATCTTAATGAGAGCCACGTCCGTTTGAGGATCAGCGCCAATGATTTTAGCCTCAAAGCGTTTGGAGACACCTTTAACATCAATAACTGCCTCCAGTTTATCCGCTTCACCGACGACGTGATTATTCGTCAGAATATATCCATCTGTAGAAATGATGACGCCGGAGCCTACGCCATTAGGTTGGAGTTTGTCCTCCCCTCGCTCCCTCAAATTTGGAGGGCTGCGGCGACCACGCGGGAATTGTGGAGTGTCCTCATCTTCCTGTTGTCCACGGAAGGCGACTGTGAAACTCATCTGTTGAGAGCTTGGGCGCATGTGTGCCTTCCAAGCCATGAGCGAAGCTTAACGCAAGTAAACTAGCGGAAGCAATGGAGTAAGTGAGGCAGGAGGATGTTTTCATGAGGTTGATATGTTATACGCAACAAAGTGCAGAGCCTATGACGAAATCGTTCACCAAACGTTGAAAACTATTTCACATACAAATCCGCCGAGCTGTAACGTTTAATGGCGCTACTGGAGACCAAGAAATGAACCGAAGACGAATCATTTTATATCAGCAATATTTGTTAGAATCAAGCACACGGGGTGGATGAGGAGTTCCTAGAATCAAAGCAGCTTCTAGGCTAGCGGTGAACCCGTAGAGCACGAAAACCATAGCCCTATGAGGCGCTATGAGAGTGCCAAAACGTGTGGAATACAGCCGCTCAAACTCTTCGGATTTCATACCGGGAAGTCATCGATCATGTGATTGGAGTGCATAAATCCTAGTTCTGAGGACAATAATGTCTGTGGAGCATGTCACTGAATTCACACTCAGAATTCAGGGGAGTCAGAAATCGGCAGCGTATAACAGAAAAAACCCCGCTCGGTGAGGAGAGGGGTTTGTAATCTGGCAACGTCCTACTTTCGCATGACCTTTCGTCATACTATCATCGGCGCAACAGCGTTTCACTTCCGTGTTCGGTATGGGAACGGGTGGTGCCACTGTGCCA
>JAPLUM010000177.1 GCA_026397605.1 Verrucomicrobiota bacterium
GTTACTTGGTGCCACCCAGGTATCCGGATTTTCAAGAGTCACTTCATTTGTTCCCAGCAAGCTGGCACCTGAAGCACTCAAGAAATCCAAGTCGATCAATCTCACCGCGCTAACAATACCATTCGTTCCATTGAGACGCAGGCTCACAGTAGTGGCTCCGCTGATGGTAACCTGACCTGCTGTGAGCTTGATCTTCAAGCTGATAGTGGAGTTAATCCCACCAATCCCACCTTGATCCAGTTCTCTTCCATTGATATCGACGGTGTGATTATAAAGATTTACCCAGTTACCTTGATTAAGCCTGACTGAGACTTGGCCACCAAACCGGAGATTGTGAATCCGCAGATAGAGGGAATCAACAGCAGCCCCATTAATAAGCGATACGGTCGC
This sequence comes from Verrucomicrobiota bacterium, assembly GCA_026397605.1. Taxonomy (GTDB): domain Bacteria; phylum Verrucomicrobiota; class Verrucomicrobiia; order Verrucomicrobiales; family Verrucomicrobiaceae; genus Prosthecobacter. The sequence goes on from JAPLUM010000177.1 coordinate 391, forward strand.
AGTTTTTATCGTCGGCGTGGCGTCATAGCTGGTCACTTCCATTGGCAACTGCACGGCTGCTCTTAAAGTGGAAACAAAGCTCAATGCAAAAGCAATAACGGCCAAGCTGGCTATTCGAAGACTCTTTATCGAATGCAGGCCGCTGCAAGCATGTGGGAGCAGTTTCAAAAACGAGAGGATTTTAAATGGTATCCTAGTAGGATGATGGTGTTTCATAGTTGCGAATAGATTGCTGATTCGTGGTCGAACGGAGATGGGGTATGAAGGTGTCTCGCTGCTTGGTCATTGATCCATTATTGGCAAAGGAATCGATGACCAAGTCGCTTGGTCTTTATTAGTTAGTAACGGTTAATGAGAGAATCTTTGTGACTCCGCCGGAATCGGAGGGCGTGGCATTCAGAGTGTGGGCGGTGGTGCTGATACTCGGGTTACCGACCACTAGAGCGTAAGGAAGCGGGCTGAGCATATTACGACTGACTGATGCACCTCCGTCGTAAACTAAGTTCACGCTTCCCTGGGCGAAATCAAGATTGGTGCGAATGGCAAAATTGTTGACTCCTGGGTAGTCCGCTCGGCTCAACGTCCCACTCACTGTGTTCGTTCCATTGACCAAAACAAAGCTCTGCAACTCTTCTCCAGTGTTAGCATTTAATAGGCTAAATGTTTTCACGGTCGCTCTGGCAAGTGTTGTCTGTAAGTAGCTATCGACGAGGATGCCAGTCGTAGGTGCAACCGGAGTGCTAGGAAGTGCTGGAAAAACGGCATCCACCAACCCAGCAGGAATGTTGCCGAACAGATGCCGGAAGGGCTGGGAGGGCATGCGGCGGGGATCGTTTGGCGCAGTGAGGGTCGTATTGATCTCAAGAGCCATCAGATCAAGACCCTGCTGTCCACTGGTGCTGTGACAGGTGATGCAGAAGTTATTTTTGGAAGACTCTGGTCGCGGACGATTGCTAAAGAGTGGGCCTTCTGGGAAGTGTATTGCCTGTCGCAGAGAATCGGCATTCGTGGGAATGTTACCGAGATGAGTCCCGTTGTCGGCGCCGTAATTGTAATGGTTAGCGTAGGCTCCGTAAGTTCTTTCGCCGCTGTGCTCAAGGCGTGTTTTGAGGTCAGCAATTGCGAGGCTATTATTGTTCGGGAAGCTATTGTTGAAGTCACGGAGATACCCCGTGTAGCCCGATAGAAGGCCAACTAATGTGCCACCTGCATGATTGCAGGCGGTCTCAGGATCCACTGTATGAGCCAGCACCTTGAAGTCATCAATCCAGCCCTTGAAACCATTGAGGCTGGACGTCGCAGTGTGGTGTCCGACAACCAACGTGCCTGGAACAATTTGAAAAAATGAAGTCGTAAGTGTCGTGCGATTGTAAAGCATGCCGTTTAATAGGAAGTCTATTTCCTTGCCGCCTTTTTTGGTCTGCCAAGCAAAATGTGCCCAACCTGGGTCAGGCACTAAGTTTGCATAAATACCGGTGCCTGCGGATATAGTGACTGTGGCAGTAGGGTTAGCTGCGCTTGCTGCCCAATACTCGATCTTATTATGATTATTGAGACGAATATTCGTTCCGTCGGGGAAAGTGACCAGCAATCGGCTGGTATTGTTGTTCACAAAGCGACAGTCCACAAAGAGGCCGACATACCAATCCCGACTGGAGACGCTTGGAGCTGGCTGCGCTGCAACAGTGTACTGCACGCCTACAGTGCCATCCATCCAGAATCCTTTCCCGTGAACGCCTCCGCATGCGGCGGGTTCTAAGCGACCTTTTCCCGTGACTGCGCCGAAGCGTGGTATGACCAATCGGTTACTGAGGGAAGTGGCAGCATTCTGGAGTTTTACCTGTATTGTGAAGGAGTTGTTTGTCCAGCCACTGTGATACCGCAGATTACCCACAGTATCGAAAGCTACTAGGCCAGTCATATTCGACACAATCAAGGCGTCGTTATCCAAGTAATCATCGAATCCAAGATCGTCTGTATGCTTGGCATTATGCATTGGCCAGACGACGTCTTGCACGGTGGTTGGTTTCGCGTACTGCCGGTAGTTGAAGACGTTCCGAAGAGATTCGATGAGTCCAGAGTTATCAGTGTCTCCGTCTGGCATGGCGGTGTCATTAACGCGTCCAGCTCCAAGAGTCAGATCATTTTTGCCTACCAAGTTAGAGCCTACAGGTACAGTTGAAGAATCAAAAAGAGTCACATTCCGACTATAAAGATCGTCAACGATGGCATAGTCCATGTCGTTATTCAGAGTGTCGATGGTGACGATTTTCCCATGGCTCCAAAGACCTACAAAGGACACACCGCGCGTTGGGCCGAAATCTTCAGCTGAAGTCGGCTCAGGCTGCCCTGCGACAGTTGGGGTGTTTGTGTAGCGGCTGCCGTTGGCATAGGGTATCGAACGCTGGTAACGGAGAATGTCGCCAGTGGCCGTGAAGAACAGATTTTTGGCTTCGGGATCAATCCACGGGTAAGTTGGACCAAACTCAACCCCGTCAGGAATCACTTGTCCGGAAGCATCACGAAACGGTCTTAACGCAAAGCCAAGCGTCGTATTGATGTTCGTATCATAGGGAGCATGGCTGATCGGATGCACGAGAGTCCAACCGTTTGGGTTAAGCGGCCAGGAAGCGGTTCCATTGTTATATGAATAGACAATGTTGTAATCCGTATTTGCCGTGGCATTGCCAGAATTTGGATTAACCCAAGCTGTTTTCCCGCCTCCGATGCGCAGCACGATCAGTTTGCCACCGGCAACGACATTGGGTTCTAGACCTTGAGCTGCGATGTAGGGGTAAGCTGGTCCGTACACTGGTAGCCCTATCCTGACAAATGATACGATTTGAGCATTGGCAGTTTTTGGATTCTTTACCGTCACCTGCACTCGCGTGACGAAAAAA
>JAPLUM010000771.1 GCA_026397605.1 Verrucomicrobiota bacterium
TGCGCCGCTACCGTTCCAGTCACCGAAGTCCATTTCAGGCAGCACGGTTACCGCATAATCCTCCACTTCACCGCGAAGCGTCGAAGCACCACTGAAGGTTGGCGTGGCCGTCGTCTCTGACACACGGATGCGCAGATACTTCGTTCCAGGCCCCGTGCCAGTCGGCGGCGTGAGGCTGAAGCTCAGTGTATTCGTGCCATTGGCGATGGTTTGCACCGCGAGCGTTTCATTGGCATCGAGCACGTCATTGTCGCCATTCCAGTCCACAAACACGATCGCGCGGGCGGTCGTGCCGCTGAGTGAAGACGTCGTGGCTGTGATCGGCACCGAAAGTGTCGTAGTCGCACCGACCGTGAATACCGGCATGGTCAAATCTTCATCATCCGTGCCCGTGGTATCATCCACCGTGGCAAGACCGGTGGCAGGATTCGCCGCCTCTGTATCTGTCTCTGCTGTGCCGATGCGAATCAGCGCACTGTCAGCCCGCTGTGAAGCCGAGGTAAAGGAAGGGTAGTCGCCGAAGTCAGTGCTCGTCACGATGTTGACGACATAATCTTCAACTTCACCATTGCCGCTGGCTCCAGTGGGTCCGGGTGAACTCGTCGATGTCAGACGCACGCGCACGCCAGCCACTCCGGTAGTGGCCGTCAGCGGGACCGTGAATGTGACCGCTCGATTCACGTTCGAGGTGCCGTTGGCAATCAAGGAATTGGTTAACACCAGTTCGCCCGCATCGGCGAGGGAACCGTTGCGGTTGTAGTCGATCCAGACGTTCAGATAGGTCGAGGAGCCGCTGGTATTGGTGACGTTCACCGTCATCGACGTCAAGGCCCCCTGAATGATGTCCGCTGGCAGGGTCACCCCGTCTTCATCATCGCTGCCCGTGATATCATCTCCTGTAGCCGCGGCGTTTGCTGTAATGGCGGATTCTGCGTCCGTCGTGGCTCCGATCCTCAGGGTCGTAAGCCTAGTGCTACTGGCGCTGCCAAAGCTGGTGAAATCGCTGAAGTCGAGAGTTTGCGCCTGAGCCGAAACTGACGACAGGCCAAGAACCACCAAACCCACCCACAAAGAAACGACGAAGCGCGCCGCTGGCAGGCGGCACGCAGGAGCGTCAAGTCGTAGTGGGAATAACCTCATGAATGCTCTTTAGACCAAGGAATCTCGTGTCGGGCGGCGGGAGCGACGGCAAAGGCCTGCTACGGCTGCGGCTAATAGTAAGAATGCAGAGCTAGCCTCTGGCACAGCGGCCAGCACAGGTGCGGTCTGTAGCGCTATCGTCGAAGACGAATTAACGCTGCCCAGAATGGCGGTGTCTGCTGTGGATAGATTCCAAGCCGTGTCGGGGTCAGTAGGAGCTGCGAATTGCCACTTTGTTGGTGAGTTATTGCTATCCATCACCAGCGCCCACTCAGTGCCTGCCCCAATGATTTTGGAATTATATGCCCACAGGTAGGCCACTTCGCCCACGCTAAAAACAGCGCCCGGTGTGGCATCCGGTGATTCGGAACCTCCCAGTGCATTCAGCGTTTCAACACCGGTAAAAAAGAGTCCAGGATTCCAGCCAAAGGGATCACCATCACCTGAGTCTGCTGGAGTCGGATCATAGGAGCGATCAAAGACCTTCCAGTTTGCCTGCCATTGAGAGATGTTGGCCAGTGTCGGCACAAAGAAGCCACTCAAAGGGTCCAGCGGATCGTTGAGGCCAAAAGCCCCAATCTCAAAGGAGTAGCTGCTATCCAATTCACTTCCGGTACTCGTCAACAACGAGGGGGCAGGAAAGACGCTAAAATCACTTCCCCAAGCAATCGTGCTAGCCTTTGAAGGAATGCTTGCAGCAGCCCACAGAATCAATGCGAGCGCAGAGGAAAAATGATAGGAGATGGATCGTTTCATAAAATTGAGAGGGCTATAAGTTATGGATATTATAGAATGTTGAGTTTATTTCAACAAAAGAAACATATTTTTTTAACAGCGCTTATCTATTAAGAAATCTTAATGATTATGCATTGCGATACTCCGCTGAGGCCGTCGGCCCGGCTCGGTTTCATTGTCTTTCTAACTAAACTCTGGCCCGGGTTCAGCGACGGCGGCGTCCGAAGAGCATTCCCGCCGCAATCAGTAACAAAGCACTCCCAGGCTCAGGCACGGCTGCCGTCTGCAAAAAGGCAACACCAAAAGGCGGGGAGGTCGGAGTGTAAAGCCCACCACCCATGAATCCGTTCACTTGGCCAACAATCGCGCTATCTGCATTAAACATGTCCCAGTCCAATGAGTTGGGATTGCCCACGTCCGAGGTCGGCATGACCCAACTGGAAGTGCTATCATTTGAAGTATCCCGCACCAAGGCCCACTCGGAGCCCGGCATAAGATCCAGGGAGTTGTACACCCAAAGATAGGCAAGCTCGCCCGTGCCAAACGTGGAAATGCTAGAGAAGGTGTTTGATATGGATAGGCCAGTGCTCTGAAGCGTGGCACTGCTGGTGAAATAGTCCGTGGTTGGATTGTAGCCGTCACCACTGACGGCACGGTCAAAGACCTTCCAATAGGTGGACCATTCACCCAGATTCAGATCTGTAGGGATGAAGCTGCCGAAGGTGCCTATCTCAAAGGTAAAGCTGGCATCCAAGGTCGATGTGCCGTCCGCAGTGGACAGCAGATCTCCTTCCGCATTGAACCAGGAAATGGTCCGAGCTGTAGCAGGCTGAACCAAGAAAAGCAGAAGCAGGCAAAGGTGGGGTAGTTTCATGGGGATTCGATGAGATCGTTGAGGGTTACTTGGGCAGGCAGCCGCCACTGCATGGTGGCTCCTACGTGGATGAGGAAAAAAGCTTCAAAACCATTGAAGAGGCCTGCGGCATTTTGATCGATGCAGTCTGCGTCACCTTCCATGACCCAGGCACTGGGCCCGTCAGTCGCAGCCCTCAAATAATACCCAGAGAGGGCCGCAGATCCCTGGCTTTGATTATTCCATAGCCTGAGACGGTCTGCCTGACTGCTGCGCGTGCTGGCACAAAATCCCTGCTTATTCAGCATGCCCACTTGCTCTGGAGAAGTCCTTTCCGTGCGGCCGATGCCCACAAAATGCGTGCCTTTTTCAATCGCCAAAACCAGATCCGCCTCAGGGCAAAGTCCCACCAGCGGCAGAGAAGCTGAAACACTGCTCACCTTCACAAACACCCCTTCCCCAGGACAAATCACCTGCGCACTAGCATCGGCAAAGGTGTTGTCATCTGCCCGCACCCAGCTGCGCACATTGCCAGAACGCAATGACAGCCAGTATTCGATGTAGCGATTTTTGTGTCTGTCCCAAAACTGTACCCTGTCTGCCTGCGACTGGCGGGTCGCCCCCAAAAGCCGATCCATCCGCAGCACATGGCCAATCGTCTGATGCGGGCGCACCCCAATCACCAGACCCGTTAAGTCCTGCAACTCGGCCTGTGTATTTCTGGGTGAGGTCAGGTCCACGGCAAGCTCCGTTGCTGTACAAGCTAGTTCGTCCACCTCCCAGCGCTGACCTTCCTGCGGCCCGTCCAAGACTTCCAAATAATAACTTTCTCCAGGAGACAATACCGCATTCAGCTCCCCCACCGACCCAAGCCCAGCGCTTAGATCAAGGCCATTCGGCGTCATCCCGCCGACCCAGCCGCGGAACACTTCCTGCCGAACCAACGGCATGGTAAAACTGCGAGATCCCCCTGCGGTTAGGCTATGCCGACGCCAGCACCAAAGAGGCGTACGGGCCATGATCGAACCTTTTGCGGAACCCTCGAGGCTCACTTGTAAGCGCAACTTGCCCTGAATCTGTGATTGAAAAATCGGATCTCTCTCCACATCCCGATACACCACCGTCTCCAACCCGCCCTCTGCTGAGATCACCTCGGCTTCAAGACTGGATGCCTTTTCCTCACCACTCATCCCTGTCACTAGCAGGTTGAAGCGTAGATTCCCGGGCAAGCCCACTGGGCGTTGATATGCAAAGTCGAACTTCGTCGTCGAAGCATTGTAGCAAAGACTCGGCGGCAAAGAAGCGCCCGTGATCAGACCCGAATCAGCTGGCAGCCCGAGCGCAAACTCCAACAAATTCGGAAACGCATCTCCATCTGGATTATCCAGCAGCCCGATCTCGCCATCCAGAGTCTGTGCATCCTGCCATTTCTCAAAAGTCTGGGCGACTTTAGGATCACCTTTTTTTGTCTCATTTTCAGCCGAATAGGTGATGTCCAATCCGCCAGTCAACGTCAGCGCCAAAAGCAGCCATGACCTCACGCTCTTCAGGCAGCGTTTTCCGCTAACCTGAAGTCGCCTAGCGCCGCGAGCGCACGGGGAAGTCACGTTTAGGCCCTTCATTTTATTATCATAGGATCAAATATATATGGTAATTATATAAATGACAACAATTTATTAAGGCCTGTTAAATGATTGGCGTTGCAGCGAAAGACAAGACCGGCACTCAAATAGGCAGCAGAACCGAGCGCAGCGAGACCGACAGCCAACGGCTGCCCGCAGGGAAGCGAAGCGCATCAATGGAGGCAAAAGAACAGTGTTACCATTGGGCCTTTGGGCTTCCATTCTTTTGCCTTTTTATATCATGCCTTTTCCAGACTCTCTTCATCAAATAGAAACTCATCATGATGTCTGAGGCTGCGTGTCGGCAGAGGGAATTCGTCGCGAGTAGTCGGGCCAAAGAACGGGCAACCTATTTTTCAGGAAAACAGAAGGAAAGGATTTACAGGTCAGATCTGATTCCTGTGAATCCTGTTTTCTTGTTAATCCTGTGAATCAATCCACCTAAATCCGTGTTTCGAGTTTCAGGTTTCATGTTTCAAGTTGTCTGAATCAAGGCGTTACGAGACAATGTCAGTACACTCAAAAGGTGAGGGCTGTCATGCTCACAAGTCGTTGGCTTTCATGCCGTGAAACTTTGAACTCGAAACTTGAAACTCGGATTTAGGATCCATGCTCCACGAACAGCCGCTTATCACACAAGACAATCAACAGCAGTCGGGGCTTAAATGAGGCATCACTTTAGGCTAGTTTAACCTAAATTCGGGAATGGCTGACCGCCGATTTGCATCCGTCATTGATTCCTCAAGGCTTTCCGCCTCTCGGGCAGTGTCACCCAATACACAACCGCTTCGAGTCGAAGAACCCTTGTGAAATCAAGCCCTGGCGCAACTCAACGATCTTCCATTCCTGAATCTAGGTTTAAGGGTGCCGCGAGAGCCCGCGTAGGTTGGAAATGGTCGGCGCAGTTGATGCCTTCACGCGTTGCATGCAATAGACTTGTTCTCGGATAGTGATCGGGTCGGCAAAAGGCACGAGAGGACATTGACGGTATCACTCCGTTTGGATTTGCGGCTTGTGTGGCTAGATGGTGATTCCAAAGACCTGCACTCACCACGGCCACTCGATCATCGAATCGACCGATTTTGTTGCGCAGCACTTGGCTCATCGCCCCGTAGCGTTTCATCCCACCGATGGCGTGCTCCACGACAATACGCTGAGAACTGATGTAACGATTACTCGCTCGTGCTTCAGGGTTGAGGGGGCGCTTCTTGGTCGCTTTCTGTGGAATAAACAGGCTCGGATGTTTCACTCCCTGGAAGCCTGTATCGAGCACGATTCCCACTTCTGGTGGGATGTTTCCCACCAGATGACTGCGATCCACCAAGTTCTTGTCGTGTCGTCGCCCAGGCTTGCTGGGCGTGAGCACGAGCACTCGACGTTTGGCATCCGTCATCACCACGTTCTTGCGCCGGTGGCTCTTCTTCTTTCCAGAGTAGTGTCGGCTTTGACGTTTGTTGCTTTGCGGCCGCTGGATGGGGCGCTCTACGCCATCAATCATCACATCTTTAACCTCAGGAAAGCGCTGACGAAACTCCGCCATGCTGCTGATGCGTCGCTCGGGTAGCACACACTTTTCGCCAAGAGCTTCTTCGAGCAGCGGCAGCAACAAATGGATGGACTCACAACTGCGCCCACGGGGTTTGGCAAAGAGTGCTCCGAGCACATCGAAGGTGGGATAGACCTTGAGATAGAAGAGCACAAAGAAGAGCTTTTTGCCGGGGCTGTCGAGGACCCCCTTGTAGCCGCCACCTATCGCCCTCTTGCGCGGCTGCCTCAAAGCATGCCGATCCCAAATACGAGTGAAGGTGACGAGTAAGTCATCGAACTCTCCCCGGCTCATACCAATGAGGGCTTTGAGAGTTCGTGCGTCGTGAGTGATCCGCGAAATTTGTAGCATCCATTCATTACGCGAACCAGATTGATTAACTTGCCTTAACTATCGGGGAACAGCTTTAATCACCGACCTTGCCGACTTTCTTTGAAGGCACGGCATCCGCCAAGCCCTCGGCACCCGCAATCCAGACGGGAAATTCGGCGCTGCTGAGAGTTGTGCATTCGATGTTCTTTCCCGCCGAACATTCCCATCCTACAGGGGAACCACCCACGACAAGCCTCAAGAGGCTGCTGAGCTATCTGACCGCTTCTTCTCAAATCGCACGTCTTCAGCCTTTTCGATGAAGATGGTATCCTCACAGATGTTCTTGGCGTGATCACCCACGCGCTCCAGGAACCGAGCGACGAAGATGAGGTGCAAGTAGGCTTCTAAGGGAGAATGGCGCTCTTCCATGATGACCAGCAAGGACCGGTCAAAGGCCTTTTCTGCGGCATCGAGTTCTTTATCCAGTAGACGCGCCTGGGTCGCTGCCTCTGGGTCAGCGGCGGTAAAGGCCAAGATGCTGCTCTCCAAATTCCGCGCGCAGAGATGATACACTGGCTCGATGAGATTTAACTCTGCAATCTCAGGCAAGTTATTGATGTTGCGCGCCCGTTTGGCGATGCCACTGGCCTGATCAGAAATGCGCTCAAGATTGTTGGCCACTCGGATGGTTCCCATGACCTGACGCAGGTCGTGAGCCGTAGGCTGAAATTTCAGCAAAATCTGCATGCCCAGTCGGTCGATGCTTTTTTCCAGATCATTGACATCCTGATCGGCAGCGATGGCCGCATTGCAGAGGTCCGTATCACGCTCGACGAGTCCGCGCATGGCGCTGGCCAAGTTTTTCCGGGCCATACTGGCCATAGTCAGAACCTGCTCACGGAGAGTGGTCAGGGCGGCATTAAAGGAGGTCAATATATGATCGTGCATCTCGTATCAAATCGGTCTAGCGGACTTTATACAGGTAAAGTGACATTTTCGACACTTAATTTCACCTCATTTGTCACACTCACACTTTTAATGCCCCCCTTGGGCTGTCGATTGGTCCGCGCGCAGAAATCGTCATAAGAGATGACCTCAAAGTCGCCATTGTCGTGTTCCAAAATAGCCGTCATGGACTCCACCCAGTCGCCTGAATTTAGATAATGGGTATCCCCAACCATCTTATTGGCAGGACTGTGGATGTGCCCGCAGATGATGCCTTTACAGTCGCGAGCTCGGGCCAGCTCCTGCAGTTGCTCTTCATATTTGCCGACAAAACTGACAGCTGATTTGACCTTCAGTTTAACCCAACGGCTCAGGGAAAAGTTCTCCTTCCCACGCGCATGGCGATACCAGTTATAAATGCGATTCACCCGCAGAAGAATATTATAACCGATGCCGCCGAGATGGGCGATCCAGGGATGATTCGTGGTGACATGATCAAAGCCATCTCCGTGCACGACAAGGTAGTCGCCACGCTTGGTGTGGTGGATGTGTTCGTCCGTGATGAGGAAATTATCCAACTGAATGGGAATGAACCGATCCAGGATGTCATCATGATTGCCACGTAGATAGAGGATCTGCGTGTTTTCCTTTTCCATCTTCTTCAGCACGGTGCGCAGGAAGTTGGTGTGCGATTTATTCCAGCCACCGGAGCTTTTCAGATACCAAGCATCAATGATGTCACCATTCATGATGAGCTGATCACACTGCACATGTCGGATGAAATGGGAAACCTGCGCAGCCTTACAGTCAGGCATGCCGAGATGCACATCGGAGATAAAAACGGTGCGCGCCCGCAACTTTGTCTTCAAGCGTGAGGGATCGGCGGGGGCATCAGGGAGTTCGTCAGTTTCTTCGCTCATGGGGCTTCAATGGCTGAGTGGGTGGTTTTAGTTTGGGCTGCGAGTAGTTCACCCTCAAATTGTTCGATGACACGCTGCCAGCCGAGCTGCCCAGCGGAAACACGGGCTGCAGAGCGGACTGGGTGGGAATCCCAGATCTTGGAAGCTTCACGCGTGGCATTAAGAAAGGCCTTTTCATCGTCAAATGCCGCAAGACATCCATTCTCGCCCTGCCGTATGACTTGACGAGGAGCCGCATAATCGTAGGCCACGGGGACAAGTCCACTGGACATGGCCTCAAGCACCACGTTGCCAAAGGTCTCGCTGGTGCTGGGGAAGACAAAGACATCTGCACTGGCATAGCAGTCAGCCAGATCCGTGCCGGTCTTTGCGCCGAGGTAAAGAAAGTCTGGGTGATCTGTTTGCAGAGACTTCAACCGCGGACCATCACCAACGACAACACAGGGAGCCTGCGGATACGTCTCGCGAAAAGCGGCAAATGCCTTCATGAGCAGAGGTAGATTCTTCTCGGCTGCGACACGCCCCACATAGATAGCGACAGGTGTTTTATCGTCAGCACCCCAGGAGGATCTCAGAGCCACACTACGCCGAGCTGGACTGAAGAGATCCGTATCTACGCCACGGCCCAAAACGCCGACATTGGCAATGCCCCAACGCTGCAGCATGGCCGCACTGTCAGCGCTCGGCGTCAGGGTGCGGGCGGTTTGATTGTGAATATTCCGCAGGAACTTCTGGGCCACGAATTCCAAGCCTGGCAGATGGTAGTTTTCCAAATAAGACTGAAAATTCGTGTGAAAGCCCGACACCACCGGAACACCCATTTTGGCAGCCGCACGGATGCTGGCGATGCCCAAGGGAGTCTCAGTGGCCACATAGAGCACGTCTGGCTTAAAGCTCTCAAACATGGCCCTCATTTTCCAGGTCGTGGCAATGCCCATGCGCAGTCCGGGGTAACCGATCAGTGGCAAGGCCATGCTGACGTGCCGCTTTTGAAGCTCCACTTCTCCAGCCTTTGCGGCCAGTGTCGTCACAATCTCCACCACATGCCCACGATCAGTCAATCCAACCGCTAGGGTAGAGAGTGTCCGTGCCACGCCATTGATATCGGGTGGGTAAGTGTCAGTGATGAGCAGCAATCTCATGATGGCAGAAGTAGCGGGTGTTTCGTCTCACAGAAAGCAGATTTTACTCCTACCAAACAGTACCTGCGTGACGAATGCGTCACTTGAAGACCACATCCACACCCATGGCGCTTTTCGAGGCAAACCCTGGGATCCAATGCGGTTTTCTGGCGGCGATCAACCGATAGATCAATGAGAGCCCACTCAGCACAATGAGACGATCCACCACGCGGTAACCACGCTGCCGACGCATCAGGAACTGAATGGCCCAGGCAAGATGCTTCGGATTGAGCAGCAGTGGCTTAAAGTCTGTCTTGATGCGGTAGCGCGCACGAATGCCGCGTTTAGCGTACTTGGCTTTATAAGCTGCCTTTGCCTCCAGAATGCGAGCTTCAATGTCTGGGGCATCTTCAGCGAAGTAATACTCGCGAGACAACGCCAATAGCCGAAAAGTGTCACGCATGTATTCAATGTCAGGAACAGACACACCGGCGCGCTCCGCCAGGGGCAGCATGCGGTCCAGATTATCCATACAACGCTGAGCACTGCGCAGAGCCGTGTCGGCATCCCGCACAAAGTAGCGCAGCAGCCTACGCAGACTGTGACTGATAAAAATGTTCCCCCAATAGACCTGCAACATCGGCGGGATGCGCACCCGGCGGAAGAAGAGTTTTTGCTGAGCGTACTCCTCGATGTAAAGCAGCTCGCGGATGCACTCATCGGAAAGCCGTAGAAGCTCGAGAAGCGCGTCAGCATCGCCAAGTTGACGCTCTTTGGCAAAAGCACGCACAGCATCCTCGACTAGCACACCTTCCTTCATCACACGAATCGTGACATAGGTGTTCAGGTCAGTCCACAGCGCCTCAGGATCGATGAAGGCCAAACGCCGAAACGGCACCCAGCCACCCGTCTGTGCCCAGACCATGCAGCCAATCACATTCTCTGCCTGCTGCAATTCACGCGCATACTGCTCATAGAGCCAACCGGTGAAGCTGGGATACTCGCCACAGCCTTCGTATTCACGGCGCGTTTGCAGTTCCACGATCTTTGCCAGTGGCGTGCGGAAGAAATTCCGATTCAGCGGCAGGTAGCGGAAGAAGTCCGTCTCCCCATACTTCATGGAAACAACTAGTGCGGAACTCGTTAGCCCTTTGAAAACACGCGCAAAGGTATCGCGGTGCCACATCAGATCACCGATGGGATAAGCCCCGACAGTCCAAGTGCGGAAGATCAGCCGCCGACCATGCTTTTCGAAAACCGGCAGCAACGCCTGAAGAAACGTCCGCGCATCCTCAGGCGTCTTGATCACCAGCTGACTGTGGAAATCATCCTGGACATCTTTGCCATCGGATTCTCCGATGCGCACGATCACTCCAGCCACCTCAGGGAAGTCTGTGAAAAAGCGGTCTAACAAATCACGCAGATAATCATTCACGCTCGTGCGATTCAGCGCCAGCCGCTTC
>JAPLUM010000254.1 GCA_026397605.1 Verrucomicrobiota bacterium
CGCAGCTCTCCTCTCTCATTACCGAGTCCATCGGCGATGCTTGGAAAAAAGACGCCATGCTTCTTCGCGGACTCGACCCCTTCGCCGAAGATTCCTCCTTCCGCGCCCGCTATCACAAGATCAAGCGCGACCACAAAGTCGACCTGGCCAAAATCATCCAAGACACCTGTGGCGTCCATGTCAGCCCAGACGCGCTTTTGGACGTCCAGATCAAGCGTCTGCACGAGTACAAACGCCAGCACCTTAACCTGCTGAACATCGTCACGCTTTATCGGCAGATCCTAGACAATCCAAACGCCGACTTTCACCCGCGCGTCTTCATCTTTGGGGCCAAAGCAGCTCCTGGCTACTTTCTGGCCAAGAACATCATCCACGCTATCAATGCCGTCGCTGCTAAAGTGAACAATGACCCGCGCGTCGGAGACAAACTCAAAGTCGTATTCCTGCCAAACTACAGCGTCTCACTCGCTGAGCGTATCATCCCTGCGGCTGATCTCTCTGAGCAAATCTCCACCGCTGGGAAAGAAGCCTCCGGCACCGGCAACATGAAACTCGCCCTCAACGGCGCCCTCACCATCGGCACCCTCGACGGAGCCAATGTCGAGATCGCTGAAGAAGTCGGCGACGACAACATCTTCATCTTTGGTCTCACCGTCGAAGAAGTCACCGAGTTGAAAAACAAAGGCTACAATCCCTGGGAATACTACTGGGGTAACGAAGCCCTGCGGAACACCATCGACTGGATCGGTAGTGATTACTTCACCGGCAACGCCAATGAATTCAAACCGCTGCGTGACAGCCTCCTGGAGCATGGCGACCCCTATTTCTGCCTTGCCGACTTCCAAATGTATGTCGATGCCCAAGCCAAAGTCGATGCCGCCTACAAAGACCACGACCGCTGGCTGAAAATGAGCATCCTCAATACCGCCCGCGTCGGCAAATTCAGCAGCGACCGCACCATCCTCGAATACGCCAAACACGTCTGGAAGCTCCCACAAGTGCAGGTGCCCTGAGGCCTAGATGATGAGCCATTAGTAAAGCGCATGGTTCCCCCATGCGCTCAACGTCCTTTTTTAAAAGCCTGCCTGCATGATACACCTCACGCATGACGGCCTTGCGGGAAAGCCTATAAAACTGAAATAGACAGGAGAATGGGTTCCTGCAGGTTCACGGAAAATGTACCATCCCCGCGCCCACCTGATTGGCGGGTGCCGTAGAACGGACAGCGTTTTTTTGCAGGATCTGAGGGATGTTGGCCGCGTTGTAATTCCGGCTGAGCAGACTGGCGATCACTCCCGAAGTGAGGGCGGTAGCCTGAGAGGTGCCGCTGCCAATCACCATACCGGTGCCGCTATAAGCGGAGACGATCCCGACTCCGGGAGCGGAGATAAAAAGACCCTCACCTGAATTGGAAAAGGAGGCCTGCTGTCCATCAGCAGCCATAGCAGCCACACTGATGACTCCTGAATAAGCAGCTGGATAGGATAGCCGCGTCTCCTGCTCATTCCCGGCTGCGGCAACGACGATGACGCCGCGTCTGCGTGCGTAATCCACAGCGTTCCTGAGCATGGACGAGTCTGCATTGCTCCCTAGGCTGATGCTGATCACGCGAGCACCAGCATCGACTGCATGCATGATGCCCTGAGAAACGTAGGCTGTATTTCCTCTCCCGGTGGAATCGGCTACACGAATGTCTAAAATCTCGGTCGCAGGAGAAACACCGCCATTTTCAGCATCTCGACCTGCAATGAGAGAGGTCATGGCATTGCCGTGACCATGAAATGGCAGCCCGTCTTTGATGAGGTCTGTGTGAGTGATCTTTACCCCATTCAGCGCCGGATGCGCGGTCACACCCGTGTCCAGAACGGCCACCTTTACCCCAGCACCCCAGCGACTGCGATCTCCCACAGCACCTATGGCATCCAGGGCGCTGCTTTCAAAAGGCAGCGATCCTCCGGCATTGGAACCATCTTTAGAAGACTTCGGCGTGCCTGGGACATAGGCAAAATAGTTGGCACCAATGTTATCGTAGTCTCCGGAATGTTCGCGCAGTTCTTGAGCCATCTTGGCCGCATCCTTGTAGCGAACACGGGCCACTTTGAGCCTTGCGTCGCTGTAAAGGATCTCGATCCCCTCCAGGCCAGCACGCACGCGGAAGGCATTCAGAGCCTCAGGGCTATCAAAGGTCAGCACCAGCTCGCCTTTGACGACCCCTTCAGCGGCAGCGAGGTCTGTTAGCTTTTGGGTCAGGTCATCCTGCACCGATTCAGCAGGCTCCATAGCAGCGATGACGTCCTGCTGAGATTTCGTTTCCTTCACGACAAGCTTCGGCGGAAAAGACGGCGTTTTGGCAGAATTCACGTCTTTGACTTCAGTCGTCTGAATGGCCAACCAGCCGAGTGTGCCTAGGGCAAGCGCACAAAAAATGGCACTGAGCGTCAGAATGACTTTAAGCGGGGTATTCATGGTCGGAGTCAGGTAAGACTACAGTAAGAGCCATTATGTTTCATCTTATTCCTTGTCTGATGGCACGGTCTTTTCTACGCTCATGAATATGGCACAAAATAAAGAAGCTTGGGGATCACGACTGGGAGTCATCATGGCGGTAGCGGGTAGCGCCGTCGGTTTGGGAAATTTCCTGCGCTTTCCAGGCTTAGCCGCACAGTACGGCGGCGGGGCCTTCATGATCGCATATGCCATCAGCTTCCTGATCATCGGCCTGCCTATCGGCTGGGCAGAATGGGCCATGGGTCGATATGCCGGCAGCCTCGGCTATAATTCGGCACCGGGAGCCTTTGCCAGCATCGTGCGCAGACCATGGGCTAAATACGCAGGCATTATCGGAGTTATCATTCCAGTCGTGATCTACATGTACTATGTCGTGATCGAAGCTTGGTGCATTGGCTATGCGGTCAATTTCTGGACTGGCCAGATGCACCTTCAGGATGCCAAGCAAACCGTCGATCTCTTTACCAACTTCACCGGAGCAGGCGCAGATGCCTCAGCGATGAGCTTTCAGTTTGATCGTGCCCTGCCCTGGCTACTCGGCGTCTTTGTCTTTAATTTCTGGCTCATCTACCGTGGGCTTTCTGGTGGCATCGAAAAGATGTGTAATATCGCCATGCCTCTGCTGATCGTGCTTGCCTTGGTCGTCCTAGCCCGTGTCATGACCCTGGGTGCCCCTGATGCAACGAAGCCTCACGACAATGTCTCGAATGGTCTCGGCTACATGTGGAACCCTAGCAAGGTCATGGTCACAAAGATCACACCTGGCCCGGATGATAAGCCCCGTGAAGTCGTCGGTTCAGCAGCGATTCTTGAAGCTGAAAAAGAAGTCGCTGCCAGCAGTGGCAGCCTGGTTCTGAAAACCATTTCGCCCTGGTCACAGCTGCTAAATCCGAGCCTCTGGCTGGCTGCTGCAGGCCAGATCTTCTTTAGCCTATCTGTCGGTTTTGGCGTCATCATCGTCTATGCCAGCTACATGAAAAAAGATGACGACGTGGTCCTCAGCGGTCTGACCGCCAGCAGTGCCAATGAGTTTTGTGAAGTGGCTCTAGGTGGCCTCATCACCATTCCAGCAGCCGTGGCTTTCCTTGGCGTCGCAGGCATCGCTGGGCAGGCTGGCGTCGGACTCGGCTTTAAAGTACTGCCCTTGGTGTTTTCAAAGATGCCAGCCGGTGCCTTCTTTGGCGGGGCGTTTTTCTTCATGTTGTTTCTCGCAGCCATCACCAGCTCCATTTCCATGCTTCAACCCGGCATCGCTTTCATCGAGGAATGCCTCGGTGTCGGGCGCAAGGTTTCAGTCTCTATTCTTGGACTATTGACCAGCTTTGGCACGGCATTCGTCCTTTACTTCTCTGCTGATCTCAAGGCGCTAGACACCCTGGATTTCTGGGTCGGCACCTTTCTCATCTTCATGCTGGCGACCATCCAGATCATCATGTTTGGCTGGGTCTGGGGTATGGGAAAAGGTATGAGCGAGCTAGAACGTGGAGCCAGCATCAAGGTTCCCGCCATCTTCAGGCCCATCATCAAATGGGTGTGCCCTGCTTTCCTGCTCAGTATCTTTGCTCTCTGGCTTCTCAAAGAAATTTTCGGCTTCGACATCGCCACGGCTCAGTTCGGTGAAGTCTCAGGCTATGTCACCGATCTCTTTGGCGCCAAATCAAAACTCGCAGCCCAACTGAGCGTCGCCCTAGCTATCGGCATCTTTGTCTTCTTTGCCCTCATCAGCTCACGCAGCAAGTCTTACCGCCGCGCAGAACAAGGCCTGCCGAAAAACTAAAAACCAAGAACCAGGAACCCAAAAACCCATGACCACCACCGGCCTTCTCGTCATGCTCCTCTCTGTGGGCACCGTCACCATCCTCTTCGCCTGGTGCATTTATAAAGTGCTGACCACGCCCAACGAGACTGAAAAAGTCCATGGAGTGGAGTTCATGACGCCTGACATGAACGAGCCTGATTGATCCTGTCACTGATGAGACTGGCGCTCACCGTATTCATGATCAGCACTGCCCTGTCTCAGGCAGATCCGGCACTGGATAGCGCGCTAGACACCGCCGTGCCGGATCTTCAAAAATGGGCAAGCATCTGCCACGTCACTGGCCCAGCGGAGAAGCCCAATTTCGAATGGCATGAGTATCGGGATACCGGCACACGCACGGATTTCTGGCCAGCCAGTACCATCAAGCTCTA
>JAPLUM010000167.1 GCA_026397605.1 Verrucomicrobiota bacterium
AGACCGCCGTGTGTTGTTCCGCCTGCGGCTGCGCGATGACGTTCCTGCACGCCACAAGGCATCCTCACCGTGCAAGACCACCACCTGCCGCCGAACCAACTCCATGATCACGCCACGCACCTATTCAAGCACCGGCCCAGACCGCAGCGCAGAGTCATGCCCGCGAGGAGAGAAAAAGCGCCCAACGAGGCATCAGTGGCCATCACCGCACAGCGAAAACGTCGCAACACCCGTCACAAGACCGCCGTCGCAGGATCGAATCGGCCAAAGAGCTACCTCGCCGCAGCCTCAAAGCCGAAACACTGCGCGAGTTGATCAAACGCCGTCAAAGAATCGGGGAAAAGCTTTCCCCACTGGGTAAGTCCTGGGCCATCCGACCGCGAATCGTTCAACAACCGTTATCATTGCGGCTTCGCGCAATGATAACCATGTCCGTTCTGGCGAACAAGCCTACGAGCGCGGTTAGGCGCATTCGCCAGAATGCGGGGGGGGTTGGTTTGGCCTCGACACTGCCCTCGATCCTCTTGTTCTGGCGAACAAGCCTACGAGCGCGGGTAGGCGCATTCGCTAGAATGCGGGGGGTTGGTGTGTCCTCGACGCCTCTTTCGATCCTCTTGTTCTGGCGAACAAGCCTACGGGCGCGGGTAGGCGCAGTCGCCAGAATGCGGGGGGGGTTGGTGTGGCCTCGACGCCTCTTTCGATCCTCTTGCTCTGGCGAGCAAGCCTACGGCGGCGCGTAGGCACACTCGCCAGAGTGCGAGGGTTTGGTGTGTCCTTGACGCCTCTTTCGATCAACTTGTTCTGGCGAACAAGCCTACGACGGCGCAGGTAGGCGCATTCGCCAGAATGCGGTGGGTTTGGCCTCATCGAACTTTCGGATGCCCTAAGCTACAATGGCTCTCTAGATTTCCGTAACCGCCAGTAACGTGGCCAGAAGTCCGGCTGCCAAAGTTTCAATTCAGGATACCCAGGAATGACGGCACCAGTGTGAGGCCAATCTTGGGCTGCTTTGACCAAGCCTGCACGAACAGGATTCTCGGTGATGTAATGAACCAACCGCTCATAAGCGTAGCGGTCACTTTCATGCGGACGCAGCACGTGGTCGTGAGCTTGCGGCTGCCATCGATGGCCGGTTTCAGCCAGCAACTCCTTGGAATGAAGTCGAAGAAAACGTATGAATCCCTTTTGGTCCCCTTCCCGACTCCAACCATGGAGCAACAAATGCACATGATCAGGCATGAGGCAGTGCACAGGACAAGCGACCCCATAACGCCCACAGGCATGGAGCAGAAGCCAACGAAAACGCGTGGTGAATCGAGCATTCAACCAGCCGACACCGCGATCACGAACTGTCAGTGTCCAGTGAACGATGGCTTTTCCCTGATAAGCACCGTCAGCCAATCTGGGTAAATGCCCGGGGCGCGAAGCTGTTTTGGATGAGTCCATGGTGAGCGAGTTGTTAGCGTCGTGCCACGATCTGGAATGGAGATGCGGTATCAAGCGATTTTAACCAAACGCCGTTTTTGTTTGGGGGAGTTTTTTGAGGAGTGAACATCGGTGTACTCGCCAGAATGCGGCGGGTTGGTGTGGCCTAGATGCGGCTATGGATCTTCTTGCTCTGGCGAGCAAGCCTACGGCGGGTAGGCGCACTCGCCAGAGTACGAGGGTTTGGTGTGGCCTTGACGCCTCTTTCGATCCTCTTGTTCTGGCGAACAAGCCTACGACGGCGCAGGTAGGCGCATTCGCCAGAATGCGGTGGGTTTGGTGTGGCCTTGACGCTGCTGTCGATCCTCTTGCTCTAGCGAGCAAGCCTACGGCGAGAGTGCCGGGGTCAGCATCAAGGTGCTGATGCAGCTGCTGTGACGAAGGGCTTCAAGGCAGCCGCGAGCAGTTTATAGCCTTCTGGGTTGAAGTGTAGCATGTCATCAACAAACAATTCAGGGCGCACTTTCCCGTCTTTATCGAGGCTAAGGGTGCGGGTATCAATGTAGGTCACACCGGACTGCTCCTTGGCCCAGGCGGCGACCAAATCATTGAACTGATTGCCAGCATCCACCTGCACAAGGCGTTTCACTGTTGGGCTCAAGCCGATGTAATAAATGGGTACATTCGGCAGACGCTCACGCATCTTTGATACGAAGGTTTTGAGATCATTGAAGACATCTTCGACTGGCCAGCCTGCATTGATATCATTACCGCCAGCTCGCAAAAAGATGGCTTTGGGAGCATAGGGGAAAATCATGCGCTCGGCGTAGAAAGTAGAGTCCTTGATCTGATTCCCACCAAATCCGCGATTTAGAACCGGCACGCCAGCAAAGTCCTCTGCGAGTGTCTTCCAGCGCACGATGGTCGAGGAACCAACGAAGAGAATGCTTCCCTTTGCTGGCGGCGACTCCTTATCGGCAGTCTCAAACTCCAGAATGTTCTTCTCCCACTTCTTAAAGTCGTGAGCTGCAGGCTTTGATTTTGGCCAGACATCTGGTGCCTTAACTTTTTTCGCCTCAGCGTTAAGGACGAACGGCAGGGCGAGGAAAACAGCAGTCAAAAGACGCAGCGTGATTGGGTAGTTCATGATGATGATTGTAAACGTAAATGCATTTAACGTATTACACACAAATCCTCCCAATCGAAGCATGGCCATCATCTCAGACATCACCATCCAGACAAAACGTCTGACGACACTGGCATTCCAGGGTTGATTGCTCCTCAGTCATGCGACAGAATAACCCCCTCTTTTTTCATCTCTATGTCTCACGAGCCCTCTCTTCTTAACTCTCTCGCTTCCAACGTTGGCACGCCGTTTTGGCTCTATGAGGCCGCTGTCATTCGCCAGCGAATCGCAGACATCAAGAAACTCACAGATGCACCCTACCTCCAGGCAAGGTTTGCCATGAAAGCCTGCCCAGCCACCGCCATTCTCCGTGAAATGGCAGCTGCTGGGATCTGGATTGATGCAGTCAGCGGCAATGAAGTCCTCCGAGCTATGCACGCGGGCCATGCAACAGGCCAAGAACCGCCGGTCATATGCCTCACGGCTGATGTGTTCCGTGACAATGCCCTGGAAGTTATCCGTGAGCATGGCGTGTTACCCAATATTGGAAGCCCGGGCCAAATCCGCGACCTGGAAGCCGCAGGTTATCGCGGCAAAATATCTCTGCGTGTGAATCCCGGCTTTGGCCACGGACACGTGAACTCCTGTGATACTGGCGGACCAAGCTCCAAGCACGGCATTTGGCACTCCACTCTTAAAGAGACAGCCATCGCAGCCAAAGCGGCGGGCATGCAAATCGTCATGCTGCATGCTCATATTGGCAGTGGACCTCAATTTGAAGAGCTCATGGCTAACCTGAATCGGCTGACCGATGAGTTTATCAGTGAGATTCCAGGCTTACCAGACCTTGAGGCCATCAGCCTTGGTGGCGGCATCCCCCATAACTACCGTGACCCGAGCGCTAGCGTACCTTTAGATCGCCTCCACGACCTGCTCGTCGCCGCACAGCAGAAAGCCAGCGCCGCTGCCGGCCGCCAGCTCCGTCTAGAGATTGAACCCGGACGGTACTACGTGGCACCATCCTGCACTCTCGTGACACGTGTGACGGACGTGAAGCACACCGAGCCTAACGAAAAAGGAGATGGCGCTACCTTTGCCATGGTCGATGCTGGTTTCGTCGATCTAGTGCGCCCAGCCATGTATGGTTCCTGGCATGGCATTGAGATCGTCGGACGCCCAGCCGATGCGCCACTTGTGCCGATTGTCGTGGCCGGTCCTCTCTGCGAAAGCGGTGACGTCTTCACTCGGGATGACAAAGAGCTGATTCAGCCCCGGTCCCTGCCACTGCCCGTCGCTGGTGATCTGCTCACGCTTCGTGATGCGGGTGCTTATGGCTATGCCATGAGCAGTAATTACAACTCCATCGGCAAAGCCCCGCAACTTTGGTTAGAACCAGATGGACAAGTGATCCAGATCTCCCGCCGCGAGACCTTGGACGACATCCTGAAGGCCGAAACTGCCACTGTGATTCAAGGGTAGGTGCTGAGAAACACCGGAGTATTTAGTGTTTAGTATGATTGGAGACTAAACACTAAATACTTTTGCGACTTCGACTATTCCATTTTCCTTTATAT
Organism: Verrucomicrobiota bacterium; assembly: GCA_026397605.1. Taxonomy (GTDB): domain Bacteria; phylum Verrucomicrobiota; class Verrucomicrobiia; order Verrucomicrobiales; family Verrucomicrobiaceae; genus Prosthecobacter. Next base: position 4,126 of record JAPLUM010000167.1, read on the forward strand.
TCCCTCACTGCCCTGGCACGAGCTTCAAGCTGGGGCTCGGCACTTCTTGAATTGTCTTTTCCCAAATCACGCTTTGTTGCGCGTTGAGCACCTGGACAGTGAAATTCTTGAGACGCTCATTATACTCGGCTTTGTCTGTACGGTTCCAGATAACGATCTCATTGAGCATAAGCTCCCGACCAAGGTCTAGTTGCCAGCGCGGATCTGACTGATTGCCTTGGGTGTGGGTCACACTTTTATGATCAAAGACTCCATCGGTATTGCCATCAATCGCTAGGTCTGCTGTGCCACCCCATTCCTCACTGCTCTGGGTGGCGGTGCCTTGATAGGCGATGTTATCGGCTCCGCTGAAAACCTGAACTTCGGCTAGACTGAGGATGCCACTACCTTTCATAGCAATGCGTATGTGGCGGCCCTTGAGTCCGGGACTCTTGGTCTTGGTTGCCGAGGCGACAGCGGCTGGAATGCTTTCAGCATCGGCATCTGCGGCTGACCACCATTGATTAAAGCCTGCGTTATCGGGATATGGTCGGAAGAGCCAGAACATCACAAGCAGGGCTGCGACATTGAGTAAGATGCCAATGACGACCTTTGCGTTGATGCGTTTTTGGGCTGGGGCAGGAGTGGTCTCTGGTTTTTTCTTCGCAGCTTGGATCGGCTTGGATTGAGGTGCTCTTGCAGCTTGTGCTTGAGGTGCTGCGGATCGTGGCGGAGCCACAGGGCGAGGCATTGGACCAGCACCTGGACCTGCGATGAGCAGGCCTGTGGCAGCGCCAGGAGCCATCTGGGGAGCCTGCTGAGCCTGATAAACGAAACCGCTCTGCATGGATCTCATCAGTAAATCCAAGGCTTGGCCTATTGAAGCTGGGCGCAATGACGGCGCGGGATTCAGCAGCCATGCCAGCCAATCGACAAAGGATTGGTCTATATCAGGCCGCATCACGCTGAGTGAGCCACGCAGATCAAAACTGCCGAGGTCGGCTAAAATTTCCTCGGCCGTGTTCCCCTGTGCTGGGGCTGCGCCAGTGGCTAGGAAAAACAAGCTGGCAGCCGCAGTGAACAGATCAGACTGACTGCTAAAAGCTCCGCCAGAATGCAATTCAGGCGCACGGAACCAGAGGGTCTCTGCCGACTGCGTATGTCGGGCGAGGGTGAGACCCCAGTCCTGAACCTGAATGAATAGACCGCCACCTGGATGATCACTGAGGATCAGATTGCTTGGTTTTAAGTCGCCATGAGGCTGGCGCAAATGCTCACCAACAAGCAGGGCATTCATGAGCTGGACAGCCAGCGCTTTGACATCGGCTGGGCTGAGTGTCCGCTCCTGAGGAAAAGCGCGACCGCTGATGCCTGGCATGAATTCATAGATAAGAGCGAATTCATCCTCTGTCGGCAGTAGGGTGATGAGTCCTGCAATCTGCGGATGCCTAACCTGCATCAAAGCAGGCGCTAGTAGTTGGAGTCTTTCACGATCCAGTGGGTTCGTGGCTTCATGATCAGCCAGTAAAGCTTTAATCAGAACCTTTCTTCCCGTTGCCGGTTCTGAACCCCGATACACCTTCGTCGCAGGTCCGACTGCTAGGAGTTTTTCGGGATGGAAATGATCGGCGAACATGGAATGAAACAATGATCAGGAAAAAGAATGCCTAGTTCTTAGCGCAGTCAGGACATTGGCCAAAGAACTCCAGCTCATGGTAGAGCTTTTTGAAGCCTGAGCTTTTAGCGATCTGCTTTTCCAAGGCCTGCACAGGACATGCAACGTCGAGCTTTTCAATGCGGCCGCAGTCATTGCAAATGAGATAATCACTGTGTTCTCCCGCCAGGATCATGGTGTAGTAGGCAGCACGATCATGCAGACCTAGTCGGCGGATGAGAGAACGCTGTTCCAGCTTCATGAGGAGGCGATAGACCGTGGCTTTGTCCGCGCCCGTATCCAGATCCTCATGCTCGGCGATGTCTGCCAGAGTGAGCGGCTGACAGGCATGAATGAGGATAGACAGCACATTTTCCAATGCCTTGGTGCGGCGCAGGCCCGACTGACGCGCCTGCTCCACGGCTTCATGCAGTAGCTTCTCAGGCTCTGACCTGACACAGCCGGCGTGGTGATGGTGGTGGTGCTTACTCATGGGTTACTGTTCAATCTTGAAGAGATGCATGGAAGTGCCATCTGGGTTGAGAGACACATAATTGTCGCTGCCATGCCACTCGTAGCTGTGGCCGTGCATGAGGTCAGTGACGCGGTAGGGCTTGCTTGAATCAAGGCCAAGAGCATTCAGATCGACGTGGACCGTACCTGCCACTGTGCTGTGGCCATTCAGGCTGATGATGGCCAGCAGGCGGTTGGTCCAATCAGGTGTACTCTTACTGTAGGCGATGAGTTGCTCGTGGTTGGTGCCGTGGAAAACAAGATTGTCGTAGAGATGCATCGCTGGGTTTTCCCGGCGGATGTGATTCAGTCTGGCGATGAAGCCTTTGATGTTGCCCGGTCCATTGTAGTCGCGATTCTTGAGCTGGAACTTTTCAGAGTCGAGATACTCTTCCTTGCCAGGAAGCGGGGCATTTTCACAAAGCTCATAGCCTGCATACATGCCCCAGGTGGAGGAGAGTGTGGCGGCTAAAGCTGCGCGCAGCCGGAACATGCTGGCCTGGGCGTCTTGCAGATAAAAGGGATGAATGTCAGGCGTGTTTGGCCAGAAGTTTCCGCGATAATACCAGCGCATCTCACCTTGAGTGAGCTCTTTGGCATACTCAGTCAAGCCGGCCTTATCCTCACGCCAGGTGAAATAGGTGTAGCTCTGCGTAAAGCCGATCTTGCCAAGCGACTGCATCATTTTTGGCTTGGTGAAGGCTTCTGCTAAAAAGATGATGGATGGATCTTTGCGGTGCACAGCGCTGATAAGCTCTTCCCAGAAAGAAACGGGCTTGGTGTGGGGATTGTCCACACGGAAGATCTTCACGCCTTTATCCACCCAGAACAGCACGACATCGATCAACTCACGCCAGAGATTTTTCCAGTCGGCGCAGTGGAAGTTGATGGGGTAAATGTCCTGATACTTCTTCGGCGGATTCTCAGCATAGCGAATGCTGCCATCCGGGCGCTGGTAGAACCAATCGGGATGATCTTTGACATACGGATGGTCAGGCGAGCAGTTGATCGCAAAGTCGAGAGCGATCTCTAATCCACGCTTGTTAGCCTCCCCAACCAACCAAACAAAGTCGTCTATGGTGCCAAGTGCTGGCTCGACATCCCGATGTCCACCTGACGCAGCACCGATGGCCCATGGGCTGCCGACATCATCTGCATACGCAATCAGGGTGTTGTTTTTGCCTTTGCGCGCGGTGATGCCGATAGGGTGGATGGGCGGGAAATAGATCGTATCAAATCCCATCGTCACGGCATCATCCAGGCGTGGCAAGCAGTCACGGAAGGTGCTGTGTTTATCAGCACGACCTTCAGCACCACGCGGGAAAAACTCATACCAAGCCGAGAAGCGGGCCTTCTCACGCTCGACGATGACCTTTAATGGATCACTGCAAGTGGATAGGCTGCGGTCGGCATAGCTGTCCATCAGCGTCTGGAGATCATCGGAAA
>JAPLUM010000278.1 GCA_026397605.1 Verrucomicrobiota bacterium
AGCGATTGTGAACGTCGCTGAAACGAGCGTTTGGCTTGGTCGTGTGATATTGGAGGCCGTCACATTGGCTCCAGAGATCGTGACCGAGAAAACTATCTGAGTCGCTGGTGGGAGCGCCGGTGTAAGCGCCGGATCGAGCTCAATGATCACATTGACCGCTGTGCCAACACTCCCGCTGTTGGGCAAAACCGTGTTCGGACCGCCACTGGCCGGAGCTAGCGAGGTGAAGTAGGTGCCCGCAAAGCCGGTCTTGTCATAATTCGAAAGGCTAGTGCGATTGGTGCGGTAGAAGCGCCGCGTTTGGCCGATGGCTCCGCCGATTTCTGTGGCTGCGGCAGAGTCGTCACCCACTGCGGTGATGGTCGGAGTGAGCGCTGTCCAGTTCAGCAAATCGTTGGAGGTCTGGACTTGATAGACCCCACCCTCCACAGCACTCCAAGAGAGGGTCACATCACCCGTGCTGCTATTGACAGATAGCGGGCCTGCATTTTCCGATTTGATGGGGCCACCGATGAAGGTGGTGTTCACTGTTTCAGCAATACTGGTGACGGCTCCACCCGCCGGAGTGCCATAGAACGCACGACCTGTCGTGTAAGGGAATGCGGGTGTGTTGTCTGCATTGATCGTGGTGAAGTAGGCCCAGGTGCCCGCAGGAAATTCCGGTGTGACACAGAAGCGCACGTTTTGCTCATTGAGATCAAAGCTCGTGCCTTGGGTGAATCCGAGGTCGCCAAGATAGTCGAAGTCTTCGATGTATTTGCCGAGGCCAAAGGTGCTGCTGACTGCAGGTCCGTATTGATTCAAAGCGAGAGTGGCTGAGCGTGCCTGCACCCGCGCGGCCCATGCAGGTAAAGTCGTGCGGCCAGTGCTGGTGAGGTTGGTTGTGCCGTTACTGCCATTGCGCAGCACAAAGCCTGAGACCATGCGCCTCACAGCACTGCTGGCGCTGTTTGGATCACTGTAGCCATAGGGGCCATAGACGGGCAGCCCATCCGATGCCCAGGCGACGATCGGTGAGTGATTCGTGAGTGGTGTGGTGCTTTCCGTGTAAACATTGGTCGTGGGATTGTAGTCCACGTGATCCCCGAGTTGGAATCGCAGACCCAATGGCTGCGCGTGATAGTGGTAGTTGTTACCAGCCTGATGAGCCAGCGCCGGATCGAAGGTGACACCTTCATTGAAGTAGCCATCGCGATTCCAGATGCCGTCACCAGTGAAGGCACCGCCAGGAGTGGCATCGGCACCATTCGCATTCGAGTAGGAGAAAGCATCTCGGCTATCAAACATGGACACGCCGTTGACCATTCGCCCGGTAGCACCGAGCCCCGTGAGCACCTTGTTCGTCGGGATCGTGGGCACGCGTGGGAAGCGGAACTTCACTGCGGTATTGGAAGGGTAATTGGGAAAAAGATTCGTCTTGGCAGCATTCAGATACCAGGGGCCCATGGTGTGGCTGGCCAGTCCCGTGGTGTGGATGTAAACCCAGTTCGCGGAGTAATCGACCTGATGCACGTCGGAGTAGGTGGGTGTGCTCTGAATGCCTGTGCCACGGCTCCAGGTGGTCACGGAGGTTTGCGCCGTTTGATCCGCCAAGGTCGGATAGATGCGGGCATACTCACCACTGTTCTTGGTAAACCAACTCGTGAGGAGAGGCTCACTCGGCGTGCTGCTGCTCTTGTAATTGATGAGCTGTGTCTTCAATGCCGCATACGCAGCCTGAGCGGCGGTGCTGATCGTGGTGCCGAGGAGGTTCGTCGCCTGATTCGCATCCGTAGCGGAGTTGTAAAGCTCCTCACGTCCATCATCGAAGGTCAGCAGAGTGTAGCCCGCATCATCCACGAGCGCTCGACCCGATACGCTGGTGAGCAGGTCCGCGCTGAACTCCTGACTGAAAGCATAGCGAGGTGCCGTGGTTGTGTTTTGCAGGATGCTCATCACGCTTTGTGAATCGAGCGCCTGCGTCGATGGCTGAGTAGCGCTGACATTGATGCCAGCCATCTCTAGAATCGTCGAGTAAAGATCCACGGCATGAACCCGCGCCGTGCTCGTCCGATTCGGGCTCACCACTGCTGGCCCTGCGATGATCAAAGGCACGCGAATACCACCTTCATAAATCGTCTCTTTGGCTTTCGCGGCTGTGTAGGGCGTTTGAATCACTTGGCCTGGAGTGCCGTTGTCGCCAATGAAAATGACATTGGTATTGGCCAAATTGACGTTGGTCAGGATGCGTCCCACCTCAGTATCCAGCGCCTGACACGCAGCCTCATACATGCCGCGATTCGTCGTCGGTGTGCCGTAAGTGTGCAGTCCAGAAGGAGGCACATGAAAGGGCGCATGCGGTGCATTGAAGGCACACCAAGCAAACCACGGCGTCGTGCTGGGCCTCGTGGTGATGAAGGAAATGACATCATTGGCCAGGTCCGTGGTCGCATAGGTTGTCGTTGCCGCACTCACATTGTTCGTGATCTTCGTCCAGGCCAAGAAGTCAGGGATCGCTCCAATAATGGTACCTGCGAAGTGCGGCCATCCGCCAACAGTCCGTGGTGAATCATTGACGCCGCCACCCGAGTTCAGATGCCATTTGCCGAACATCGCCAGTGAATATCCCAGTCCAGAGTTTGCTGCAAAGGCATCCGGCAAAGTGAACTCGGTGGTGGAGAGCTGCGGACTCGTTGCACCGGTAAGCTGGGCACCAATGCCAGTGCGATAAGGATGCCGTCCCGTCAAAAGTGACGCCCTCGTCGGTGAGCAAGTGGGATGCGCATAAGCCCGTGAGAACAACACGCCACTATTCTTTAGCGCCGTGATGTTCGGCATCGGAGCCGTGGTTCCGCCCGTGGCCGTGAGCGGAAAGCTATCCGCACCGAAGTCATCGGCGATGATGAGCAGGATGTTCGAAGGCTGGGCAAAGACGGCGCAGGTGGTCAGAAGAAAGCAAAGGAGCGTTTTCATGGCGAGAGAATGAACCAGTCTACCTTTCGCCAAGATGACGCTAGAAAAATAGATTCGTCATCTGTGCGTAAGGTTTATGTGTGTATTCTCATCAAGTCCATGCGCCTCTTAATCATTGAAGACGAACCCGACCTACTGCGTGCCCTTTCACGGGCGCTGCGGGAGGATGGCTATGCGGTGGATGCTGCCGAGGATGGCGAGGACGGCCTCTACAAAGCACTGAACCAAGAATACGACGCTATCCTGCTCGACTGGATGCTGCCGATCATGAATGGCCTAGCCTTGCTCACGGAACTGCGAAAAAAGAAGAGCACTCCTGTGATCATGCTCACGGCCAAGGGAAAGGTCGATCAGCGCATTGAGGGGCTCAAGGCAGGTGCTGACGACTATTTGACCAAGCCTTTCGACATCAACGAACTTCGCGCTCGTCTTCAGGCCATCATCCGGCGTTCCGCAGGCCAAGCTCAAAACCGAATCATCATCGGGGATGTCACGGTGGATACCTGGAGTAAAACCGTTTCACTCAAGGGAACAGCTGCTCAGCTGACCGCACGCGAATACGCTCTCATGGAATATCTCGCGCTGCGTCGAGGCAAGATGGTCAGCCGCACTGAACTTTTTGAGCATCTCTTTGATGAAAACGAAGACTCACTGTCTAACCTGCTCGACGTGCGTGTGTCACTCGTGCGCAAGAAACTCGGAGCTGATCTCATCCAGACTCGGCGGGGTCACGGCTACTGCATCCCATGAAGCTCCCTTCCCTCAGTATCCGCACTCGCATCCTGCTTTGGCATGGTGCACTTTTGGCCTGTATTTTGACAGCCTTTGGCATCACGGCCTATCGCTTGAACTGGGACAATGAACTCGCGCGGCTGGATAGCCTTTTGGCTGAGCCCGTTTCTTTACTGCACCGCTCCCTGCATGCTCAAAATACTCGTGTGCGACCCGGCGGGACGGTGCGACCGATTGACGCGGCTCCACCCCAAGCTTTCCAACTGCAATCCGAGGCCCTTGCACAATTCGAATCGCACAACTGGCGCTACCGCGTTTGGAATCGAGACAAGAAACTCATCGGAAGCTCAGACAAGCCAGCTGAAACCAC
>JAPLUM010000405.1 GCA_026397605.1 Verrucomicrobiota bacterium
AGTCGCAGGCAAAGTCACACGTCCGAGAACGTCGCGTTTGAGAGGTGGTGCTGGATCGGCTGTAAGCATAAGTGTCGTAGCTTGGCAGCTACGACACTTGCAGACTACGATCTTCCGACGGTGCTAGGTTTGACGGATACCACTTTGACCACGGCCCTGCCAAAGGAAGTTGCCCGCAGACTTGCCCTGATGGATGCAGGAAAGGAAGCCCCCCTATTTTTGCCCGCACATCTTTTTGCCTTAGTCTTCAAGCCGTGAAGGCAGAAAAATGGGTGGGCAAAAATAGGCTGACTCAGCAGTTACGAAAAATGCAGCACCGCAAAAGTTAAGAAAACCGCAGAGAAAACTCGCCTCAGAAACTCATCTCTGCGGTCTTCTAAATTCTCGCGGTGTAAAGGATTTAAAAAGGCTCAGACTAACAAAATGCACAAAATCATTCTGATAAAATGATTTTGTCAAATTTTTGCACACCCTTCTCCTTATTTTTTGGTTTCTAGCAATTTACAAATGGCACATTAGAAGGGAATCGTTTTCAACGGCACGTTTTCAAATCGTGACATATCTAGTCTAGAATGTGGTGATTTTGGCGCAAAGGGTGGAATTGGATTTTGAAAAATGAGTTCGGCTTCAGTCGCCCATGATGTTTCGTTCTTACATATAGCCCTATCCCAGATCAATTCACGCCGTGGTCCCCACACAATATGATTTATTGACGAAGTTATTGAGAAGGTCAGATCAATATGTCCAGAACGATAATGCTGATTATCCACTGAGACTTGTGTTATTGGCTTCATAAATCCCGTCACGACACAGGTATCTCTATCATAAGAGAGTTGAAATCGGTCAATGCAATAAGAGCTATGTTGCAAAAAACCCAAGACCTGTATCTTTTCACGATTGGGAAGCTGGGAGCGCTTGCAACAAATCGGTGAAACATCTTTCAATAAAGTAGCTTGTCTCATTGATGAGCAGCCTGCGATTAAGAATACCTCAAGTACAAAAACAGTTAAAAAAAGAGGCTTCATTTCTTTCCGGTTGGCGAGCCTCCGTTAGCATTGAGGATAGAATTTCCCAAACCTTTTGGTGTACTCACAACACCAGGTGATAATGATTCTCCTGTGGCAGCTTTCCAAGCATCGGCAGCAAATGTCGAACAAGGTTTAGTTACAGACCAACCTTTTTCACCTTGGGCTTTATAATCGGCCAAAAGCGCTCGAAGTGCAGCCTGTTGAGAATCATCAATATATGTTGTTCTGGTAATCTGTCCGTAAAGACTTGCTTCTTGATTTTGATATAGTCCGTCACGCCCCCCATTTCCAAAAGTGCCATACGTATTGGCATTTGCTTCGCCATCCTCATGATACGTTATCCAGCTATGTCCAGAGCCACCGCCTGAAGATCCACCACAGCTTCCGCCAGAACTTGAGTTAATAGTAAGCCATCCAGCAAGCCCTAATAAATCGATCATATTCAGCGGCCCATTCCCCACATACCCATAAAGGTTCAGCCCGCCCTCTTCCTCCAGCGGATCCTCATTGATGAACCTCCCAAGCAGTGGGTCATAGGCCCGATACAGCGCCAGCTCCAGGCCCGTCTGAGTGTGCTGGTAGTAGCGGCCTGCGATCAGCAAGCTGGGAGTGGTGGCGGGAGAGTCGGCGCTGCCGTTTGCCTGTCGCACGGGCCGATGGAAGACGCTGTAGTCGTAGCGCGCTGCGGCGGGGGCCAGCGGTGGGCTGCTGGCGTAAGTCACGCTCGGGCCTGCCACCACGTCCCGCACGTTGCCAAGGTGATCACTAACGGTCAAGTAATAGGCTGCCATGCTCGGCCCCTCTGCATACCCACCGCTGAAGTGCGTGCGCAGCACCGTGCCTGCAGTGGCATTCGTGCCTTGGCGTTCTCTGACAATGCGGTCACCTTCCCAAATGAATTGGCGGGTGGGGATGGTTGGCTTGGCAGCGGTGCTCACGTATTGGAACTCACGCACTCGGCGATCCTGATAATCGTAATCCCACTCGTAGGCCATGCCGCCTGTCACCACCTTTTTCAGGCGATCTTTCGCATCCCATGTGAACGTGCGGGTGCCGTCACTGGTCATGTTGCCATTACCATAGAGATTAGTGGTCACTACGCCATTATTATTAACATCATCATAGGTGTAAGTTTTCCCGGTGGCGGCAGCGGTAAACTGCCAGGTTTGATTCGTCTGCTCATTCGCCAGATCGGTGGCAGAGATGGTCACATTATTCTGCCCGGTCACCACCGGCACCTTGGCACTGAAGCGATAGCCCCCAGAGGCGGCATCACTCATCAGCGCGGCGTTTTGACCATTCACGGTCACGGTGGCGTACTCATTCACCGTACCCTCCACCATCGTGCTGCCTGTCCCACCTGTGCTGGTGAGCCTGTTCATCACGTTGTGGGTGCGGGTGTTCATGCTGCTGGGCGTGCCCTGGCTGAGCCAGTTACCGATAGCATCATAGCTCCAACTAGACTGGTCAAGCACAGCCTGCGTGCTGGCGTTACTGCGCACGCTGCTGGTGACTTCATCACTGAGGTTGTAACCCAAAGTTTCATTCACGCTGACCTGCCCACTGCTCTGCCGCTGCCAGGAGGTGATGCGCCCTGCGGGATCATAGTCGTAAGTGTGGGAGGAAAGCGCGGTGAGAGGTGGATTTGGCTGCGCTGTGGTGAGCAGCCGCGCCTGGGTGCTGCTGCTCAGCAGGCGCTGTGCGCGTGCTCCCGTGGCACTGTTCGGATAATAGCTAAAACTGGTCTGCAAGGTGCTGCCAAAGGTCAGGGCACTGGGCCGCGCGGAGCTATCTGCATAGCTGAAGTCATAAGTGCCCATGTTGCTGGTGATGGACTTGATGCGGCCCAGGGTATCCCAGGCAGCGGCCTCTGTGCGGGCGGTGACGGTGGCATCCCCAGCCAGCGTGCTGCCCGTGCGGCGGCCCTGCCAATCGTAGGTGAAGGTGAACTCATCCAGAGTTATGGCACCGAGCACGGTGCTGATCTGGCCCGCACCTGCCGTGGCGCTGCTGGGAGTGGTGAAAAAAGCCGTGTAATTCAACGTATGTGTGCCGATGCCATCGACAATCGTTTTCAACCTGCCAGGTGCCGTGGTTTCATACGTGTAGGTCACGTCAGGCGTGTTGGTAGCGGTGTAGTCTTCCTTTTGCAGCCTACCATCCAGATGATAGCTGTAAGTCACTGTGGGGCTGCTGCCAACCTGCTCATTGGGCCGCTTCATGGTGGCTAGTCGGCCTGTGCGCGGCTGGTAAGTGTAGGTGGTCTTGGTCACGCCATCGGGCATGATCTTTTCCGTGATGCGGCTTAGGGTGTCCAGCTTCCACTGAGTCACGCGGCCAGCAGGGTCGGTGAGTTTATAGAGCTTGCCACAGCGGCACCAGTCATAGCGGGTGCTTTTGCCATCGGGAGTCAGAACGAGGATGGGCTGGCGCAGTGCATTGTAGAAAGTGCGGGTCCAGCGCCCAGCACGGTCTTTCACCGCTGTCTGATCCAGCAAGGTGTAAGCAAGCTGCTCCGTGGTGCCATCGGGATAGGTGACG
>JAPLUM010000609.1 GCA_026397605.1 Verrucomicrobiota bacterium
CCAAATCAGGCTCTCCAGAGCACAAAGCCCTCATGGATGCCATGCACGGCCCGGTTTCCAAAAAAGTGGGGCAAGCCGTGACCTTCACCGGCATCCCAAGAATCGTGGGTGACTGGGCATCTTTCCAAGGCACAGTGGAAACGACGGACGGCAAACCGGCAAAGAACGCTGAAGCGCAAGACGTGCTGGAACTCGAGTTTTTTGCCCTAATCCAAAGGTCGGCCAAAGGCCAATGGAAGGTTATTTTCTCCGGCTCGTCTGGGGACATCAGTGTGCGCGAAACAGCCCGCGAAAAGTATCCCAAGGCTCCGTGGCCGCTGCTCGAATGGGCAGAGCATTGAGTGGAAGCCGTCGATGTAGTTGGGGGGCTGAAACGGTGAAAAACAAGATTCTGCCGATTTTATTGTCACGGCTCATTTGCTTTTGCCGAAGAATGGTTTGAAGCCTGTCTTCAGCACTCTTTTATCGTTCAGCCCACATGCCCACCATCGATCCCCGCCAATGGCGTCCGCTCTTCGACGCCGTCTATGAGATGAATACCGCCAAGGATCATGTGGACTTTCTCTCTGCGGTGGTCGCAGGCATGTCGCGGCTGATTCCGGCAGATCTGTGTTTGGTGCATGTGCTGGATCGGAGGACGCAGCGCATCGTCATCCGGTCCATTCCAGAGATGCCTTACAGCAAGGAAGAGGTGGCCTATTACTCGGCGAATCCTGCGGGTGATCCTTTCGTGCCGTATTGGGAGCGGACGGCAGATCGGAGGGCGCGGCGCAGGTCGGATGTGATCCCGCTGAAGGAGTATGTGAAAACACCCCACTTCATCCATTGCCAGAAGCGCCTGGGCTTCATTCGCACCCTGGCGCTGCCGGTGGCCATTGATGCGAACACGGTGGGCGCGCTGACGTTTGATCGCCGTGGTGCGGATTTCACGAAGCGACACTGCGCTTTGCTCGATGCATTTGCGCCGCACTTTATCCTTGCGTGGCAACGTCATGTGAATCCCTGGGACATAGCGCCGAAGCCTGTCGAGTCAACGCGTGCGCGTCTGCAAAAGCTGGGCCTCACCGCGCGCGAGGCCGAGGTGATGTTTTGGATGACGGAGGGTAAACAGAACCGTGAGATCGCTGAGATCCTGGGGCTGCGGCTGAGCACGGTGCAGGAGCATGTAGCGCATATCCTAGCCAAGCTGGGGCAGGAGAATCGCCATGCCGCGACGGTGTTTGCGATGCGTCGGCTGGAGAGGCGATGACGCTATTGCCACCCCCTAACGCGTGGGGGTTTCGGAATTGGGAGGTTGGGCAATAGTTGGTGTGACTTCGGAGTGTGTCACGTCGGGACACTGCTTTCCGAAGATCAGTTGCGCTCAACTCTCATCTCCCATGTCTTCCATTCTCATTCGACGTCTGTTTGCTTCACTGTGTTCTTTGCTTTTTCTGCTGGTTTTCGAGGGGGATCTAGCAGCGCAGACGTTCCTTTATACCATGCAGCCGGGAGCGACGGTGTGGGACAACACCACCGCGAATTGGTTGAATCCGTCTGGGCAGTTGGTGCCGTATGCGAATGCATCATCGGTCCATGCGGTGATCAATGGGCCGGTGAACGTTGGGCTAACGGATCCACGGATTTTTGGCAATCTGACTTTGAACAATGGAGTCAACATGACGGCTTCGCCTAATGCCTATCTGCAAGTCTTGTTGGGCGGTGTGATCAAAGGCGGCGGCACGAGCAACAGCACAATCACGGCCGCGATTTTTCCAGATGCAAGCGTGGGGAGGGTTTTGAGTCTGCGGGGTGATCTAACCGTGAATGGGCCGATCAATATGTCTGGTTACGATGTGGTGGCGGATGATGGGACGGTGGTTCTGGCGGGCGCTGGAAGGATCAATGCCACCATCTTTCAGATCGGTGGCGGGTTCACCACGGCGAATTCTTTCGAGACGCGGGCGGGCGCTGAGGTGAATACTCTCAGTGATATTCTCGTCGCCCCAGTGAAGTACCACTCCAGTTTTGTCAATGCTGCAGGCAGCGCCTTCCGTGTGGGGCGAAATTTCATCTTTGGCAAGGTGGGCACCTGCCATTCCATATTCAACAACTGCCTGATCGACGTGCAGGGCGTGATGCAGATTGCGCCTGAGCTGCATGGGCCCGAATATCCCTATCAGAGCGTTCGTGCCACCTTCCGCCATTGCACGCTCGTGCTCGGCGACTCGGGTGGAGCGGCCGCTTTGTCCGGGGAGTATTCGGCTTTTGGCGCCCCTTCCAGCTCCTTTCCCACGCTAACGTTCCCGGGCTCCCGACTCAAAACGAGAGCAGGCCGGACCATGACGTTTTCCAACAGCGGTAACGACTTGAGCATTGTCGTTGACGGAACCATCATCGATACGACCGACGGTGGGGCTTTTCTGAATGCAGTTTTGTTTGGTGGAGCGCTGATCAAGGAAGGGCCCGGTATTTTGAAGCTCGGGACAAGGACAAGCTACAATGGTGCATCGATTTCGGGTGGGTTGGACGGCACGATCGTGAGAGGTGGACTGATTGAATTTAGCAACTCGGAAAGCTTGAATGACGGCGGCTCGCTCCTTGGCCCTCAATTCTACAACAACCAAATTACGGGCATCAAAAACATCCAGCTGAATGGCGGAGGCTTGCGCTGGGCACCCGGTAACACCACGGACATCACGCACCGGCTGCGCTTGCTGAACAACTTCAGCTTCGACACGAATGGAAACAACGTCAGCTTCGGCACGGCACTCGTCGGCACCGGAGGTATGACGAAACTGGGGGCTGGCACACTCTCTCTCACGGTGCCCAACAGCTTTACTGGCGGCACACTTATCAAAGGAGGCGCGGTCGAGTTCTCTGCGCTGAATGCCTTTAGCAACGGCACGGTGAGCCTCGACGGTGGCGGTTTGCGCTGGGCCTCTGGCAGCGGGGCAGACATCCTGCCAAGGCTGCAGCCCATCGGCGCAGGCGGCGGGACATTGGACACGAATGGCAACGAGGTGGTGCTGGGAGCTGCGCCGCTGACTGGGGCGGGAGCCTTGACAAAAATCGGGGCTGGCACCCTGACTCTCTATGGCACGCATCCCTATTCGGGCCACCTCACGGCGGAGAGCGGTGCTATCACGCTGAGTGGCAGTTTTCCAAACCCTGCCAGCTTGACCGTCGGACGTGGCAGCAGCGCCGTGCTCGATGTTGGCGACTCCGGCAGCAGCGTGAGTGTGCAGGGAAATGTGAGCCTTGGAGACACGAGCGCGGGCATCGGCACGGCCCATGTCTTTGGCTCAGGCACGGTGCTCAGCGCCGGGGTGAAGCTGTCCGTCGGAAACGCTGGCCAGGGGAACCTCAACATCGACCAAGGTGGCCGCGTGCAATCCACCGGCATTAGCGCCATCGCTGCTCAGGCTGGCTCGACGGGCACCATCACCGTCGATATGAGCTCTACACTCGCGTGCGGAACGGATCTGCAAGTGGGCGCTGGAGGAAACGGCACCTTGAATGTCATGGGCGGCAGCGCGACTTCCGGCCAGTCCACGGCTTTGGGCATTTTAGCTGGCTCCGTTGGTAGTGCCTATGTGTCGGGTGGCGGTGCGATCACTGCCAGCCCGGGTTCACTGGAAGTCGGCTCTACACTCTATGTCGGCTATCTTGGCACCGGCCATCTGATGGTCGATTATTTTGGCACGGTCACGGCGGGGAATGTGGTGCTCGGAGTTGATACGGGCAGCAGCGGAACAATGCTTATGTATCCCGGCAGCACCCTGAACGTCGGCGGCACGAATGGCATTAGCCGAGGCAACGGACTGATGAGTTTTACGCTCGCCGGTGCCACGCTGAAAGTGACGGGCAGTGCGCTCACCTCCTCGGTGCCGATCACGCTCTCCGACTTCCCTGTCATTGATACGAACGGTCTTAGCTGCGCATTAAGTGGCACGCTCAGTGGCACAGGTGCCTTGATCAAAAACGGTGCAGGCACGCTCACCCTCACTGCTAGCAACACCTACACCGGCGGCACCGTGGTCAACGGAGGTGAGATCGTGGTGAATGCAGCGACCGCACTCGGCACCGGACCTGTGAACATCCAGCAGGGGCA
>JAPLUM010000695.1 GCA_026397605.1 Verrucomicrobiota bacterium
AGCGCCATGCCGCACTTCGGGCAGTCGCCAGGCTTGTCCGACTCTACGCCCGGACACATCGGGCAGAGATACTTCGCCGTGGTTGGTGGCTTCACGGCTTCATGCGCGGCATGACCATGCTGCTGGCAGCAGCTTGGTTTCGGCGCGGGCTGCTCTACATGGCAGCAGGAAGACGACGCTTCAGGTTCGGCTGATTGAGAATGAGAAATCATGGAGTGAATGGGTGATGCTTTTTGGTGGAGCCTGAATGCCCTTTTCTTGGTTTGTTCGAAGAACGGTAAAGAGATCAGAAGCGGAAACCGACGCCAGCACCCCAGCCATATTGATTGTGATACTGGCCAACGAGAGAGAGGTTCTTGTGCAGGAAATACTCGGCTCCTGCGGCGGTCTCCCAGCGTGCTTTGGTATCATATTGGGCGCGGCCAAAGAGTGAAAGGCGGGCGGTGATGGGGAAGACTTTGCTGATGGTCAAACGGAAGTCGCCGTCGGTGTCCACGGAGGCTTGGGATTGAATCAGGAAGGGCAACAGGTAGCGCGCGCCGAACATGCCGCGGTTGTCGTTGATGCCATTGCTCCACTCATAGCTGGCGAAGGCACTGAGGTTGCTGTTGATAAAGCGGTCGTAATCAATGCCCAGTTCATAGTCCGTGGCGCTGCCATTGCCGACACGCGACTGCCAGTGAGCCATGAGGCCGTTGCGATTGTTTTCCACGGAGGCGGTGCCTTCGGTCATATTGGAAAGCAGGATGCCTTCACCAAAGAAGAACTTTGGATCATGCGGGCCGCCGATCAATGGGAGCGCATTCATCGGATGCTGTACCATGTAGCTGGTTGCTGGCGCATCCTCGTAATGCACGACGCGCATCATGCCCACCTCGGCATGATAAAGGATGTGGCAGTGCATCATCCAGTCGCCGGGTTCATCGGCGGCGAACTCGATGGTGCGGCTGGTCATGGGCGGCACATCCACCGTGTGCTTCATGGGGGACAGGCCGCCTGCGCTGGTGACGAGGCGAAAGAAGTGCCCGTGCAGATGCATGGGATGGTGCATCATCGAATCATTGATGAGGATGAAGCGTACTTTCTCGCCACGGCGCACATTGATGGTGTCCGCCTCGGTGAAGGTCTTGCCATCCAGCGCCCAGACGTAGCGGATCATGTCGCCCTGAAGCCGGAGGGTGTATTCGCGCAAGGGGCGTGAGTCGGCGATCGCGGTGCTGCGGAGAGCGCGGAGTTTTTCATACGGGCTGCCAGGGCGTTCTGGGTCATCCATTCCCTGCATCCCGGCCATGGGCGGCATGGCTTTCATGGTGGCGCTGCTTTGCTTCTCGGCGGGCATCGGCATCGTGCTGTGATCCATGCCCTTCATGCCCGCCATACTGCTGTGATACATGCCGCTCATCTCGGACATGGCGTGGCCTTTATAGACATTGGGCTTCGGCACGTCAGGGGCAGCGTGCCTTTCCCCCTGGCCGATAAAGAGGCTGCTGTGGCCGGTGCCATCCTGGGCGGTGGCGCGCAGTTCCCAGGCTCCACCATTGCCCGGCACCTTCACCAGCAGGTCGTAGGTTTCCGCGATGGCGAAAAGAAAGCGCCCGGTCGCCACCGGTTGCACATCGGTGCCATCGGCGGCGATGATTTTCATGCTGCCGCCTGCGTAGTCGAGATGGTAATAGGTGCTGGCACTCGCGTTGATGAGCCGCAAACGAACCGTTTCACCTGGCCGCGCGGGAAACTCAGCGGCGGGTTTGCCATTGGCGAGAAAGGCGTCATAGCCCACATCGGAAAAGTCCATCGGCGGCATCCGGGTCATCGAGCGCTTCACCATGTCAGGCAAAGCATCGTGCTGGATGGCACCGACAATAGTTTGCACCGTGCCTTTCTTGATCTGCTGCCACTCGCGACCCGCGCGTAGCTGCGCCAGCACGTCATACGGTCGCTCATCGGTCCAGTCGGAAAGCATCACCACGAGGTCATGGTCGGCTTTCATGCGAGTGCCACGTTTCGGCGTGATGACGATGCTGCCGTAAATACCGAGCTGCTCCTGCAACACACTGTGAGAGTGATACCAAAACGTGCCGCTCTGCCGCAAACGGAAGCGATAGTCGCGCGTCTCGCCGGGCTTGATACCCGCCATGTTCACGTGCGGCACGCCGGCCTGATCGTTCGGCACCAGCAGCCCGTGCCAATGAATGGAGGTTTCTTCCTTCAAGTCATTGCGCACCCGCAGCACGGCATCATCGCCTTCGGTGAAGCGCAGCGTCGGGCCGGGGATACTGCCATTGATCGCCATCGCACGCCGCTCCTTGCCGCTGAAGTACACCGTCATCTCTGACAGGTTGAGATCATAGTTCACGGTCTTCGCCGTCACGGCGGCTGGCGCGCACAGGAAAAGCAATGAAAGCAGGGTGTAGAAGGTGCGGCATGGCATAATGGGTGGTCTTGAAGATGAAAAAAATCTCGGCGGCACCGCTGGAGAATGCCGCCGTGATGGGTCAGTCGTTACATCTTCATGCCTTGCATAGATCCACCCTTCTTCATGTTGGCGTGCTCCTCGGCGGACATGCCAGGCATGGACTGACTTGCAGGAGCCGATGACTTGGTGGCGCAACTGCTGACGACGACAAGTGTGGTGGCAGCGAGGATGAGGGTAATGAGTTTGTTCATGATGTTTGTATTGTTGGGTTCGTGTGGTTTTGGTGTCCGGCGTCTGGGGATGTCGCACCTGACCGCCTGCGTAGCTGATCCAACCCTGAAAAACAGCTGCAGGCCATGGGGTGTT
>JAPLUM010000335.1 GCA_026397605.1 Verrucomicrobiota bacterium
GAAACGTGCCAGCCGCAGCAGGCATTGGCTTTGCCAAAGCTGAAGTCGCTCCTGCACCAACTTTGGCTGCCGAAGCACCCATGGGCTCAGACCCCTTCGGCGCACCCCAGCAAACGGCTCAAGCGCTTACCATTCAACAATCCGCCTCCACGAGTCTGGGAAGCATCACCTCAAACACAATCGGAGGATTGCTCAACCCAGCGCCTACCGCGCCAATGCTGAGTTTTAATGCCCCTGGAAACATTCCTGTCAAAGCAGAGTCCATCATGGACAACGAAGGGGAGCGCCGCCGAGCCCTACCCAGTCCAGTGGCCGCCCCAAAAGCCAGCGAAATGGCACCTCGCCTAGCCCAGACCGCCGAGTTTCTCCGCCCCACAGGCCGCCGCTCCTTGATGATCGAAATCCCCACGGATGGCGAAGTTCGGCATTTCTCGAAGTTGAAAGACCATGCTGTGCTCAGCATCCATCTCAAGAATCCATGGCAGCCGAGCACCTCATCAAATCTAATCTGGCTGAGCTTAGTGCTAGTCATCTGGGGTTTCTCCATGCGCATACGAGGCATTGACAAACAGGCATAAACGCTCGTTCTAGATTCATGCCTGAACACCGCGATTGGTACGACACACCGCTCTACTACGACATCATCTTTGATGCCGAGACCCCCAAGGAGGGAGCGTTTCTCGATGCGATCCATGAGTCCTACGGGCTGGGCGGTAAATCGCGACAGCTTCTGGAGCCGGCCTGCGGCAGTGGCAGGCTGGTTTCTGAGATGGCCAAGCGCGGTTGGAAAGTCAGCGGCTTTGATGGCAATGCGCGGATGCTCGACTTCGCCAAAGAGCGTCTCAAGCAGCAAGGTCTGAAGGCCAGGATCTGGGAGGACTGGATGCAAAGCTTTGAGCTGCCAAAGGTGCAGTCCTTTGACCTTGCTCACTGCTTGGTGAGCACTTTCAAATATCTTCTCAAAGAAAAAGATGCCGTGGCCTGCCTGCAAAGAGTCGCTGCGGCGCTAAAGCCGGGTGCCATCTTTGTTTTAGGTGTGCATCTGACCGACTACAGCTCAGAGAAAGAGGAACATGAACGCTGGGTCGCTGAGCGTGATGGGATCAAAGTAACCTGCAATACGCACACCTGGCCCGCAGACAGAAAAAAGCGCCTCGAAGACTTGCGCACCCGCTTAACGATTCAGGATCATGGCCGCCGTCATGTGCAGGAGACTCGGTGGCAGTTCCGCACCTACAGCGCTGCTCAAATGCGGACTTTATTGGCCAAGGTGCCAGCCTTTGAGTTGACGGCCTGTTATGATTTCACCTATGACTTCCTGTCGCCTCGTGAGCTGGATGACAGCTACTCGGACGTCGTTTTGATTCTGAGAAAACGCTGACAGGTGATCTTACCAGCAAAGTCCCTCATAACACCAAGCTAGGCCTTCCAGTTCACGCCAGCCATTCACATCAATGACTTGCTGGCTGGCTTTGGCATGAAGGCCTAGCGCGTCTAGCGGCACGCATTTCTGCGAGATGACGAGCAGCTCTGCATGAGCCATGACTTCTGCTACATCTGCCTTTAACAGCGAGGCCAGATGAGGCATGCGGCGATTCATTTCTTCGGCATTGGCACCGATGAGCCTGGAGAGATTCAGGCCTGGATCATAAATCTGCACTTCGTAGCCCCGTCCGATCAGGGTCTCAGCGACGGCGACCATGGCACTGCCGCGCAGGTCGTCGGTGTCAGCTTTAAAGGCCAGGCCGAGGATGCCAATGCGACGCAGATTCTTGCTGACGATAAGATTTAACAAAAGATCCAGATGCGCCGCATTGCTGATCAGCGTGTGATCCAGCAGCGGCAGGCTGAGGCCTTCTTGCCGCGCCATCGAAAGCAGTGCGCTGACATCTTTTGGCAGACATGAACCGCCAAAGGGTGTGCCAGGCTTCATGTAGTGAGAGGAGATGTTGAGCCGTGTATCGCTGCACACGACTTCCATGACTTGGGCGCCATCTTCTCCTAGATGCTTGCAGAGTCGCCCGATTTCGTTGGCATAGCCGACCTTGAGTGCATGCAGGTAGTTGCAAGCATACTTAATCATCTCAGCGCCTTCCCAGCTGAGGAGCTGAAAGCTACCATGGATCAGTTCCTGAGCTTCATGGCTTTCAGGTGCCTGCCCATCATGCGTTCCTAGTACGATCAGTGAGGGATCACGGAAATCATGGACGGCGGTACCTTCACGAAGGAATTCAGGACAGTAGTAGATTCGGACTTGTCCTGCCGCGCATAGGTCTTGGAAAAACTCACGCACTAAAGATCGAGTGCTACCTGGCAAGAGGGTGCTGCGAAAGAGGATGACATGCGGCTTCTTGCTTTCTTGGAGCGTGGCAGAGATTTGCTCACAGACCTTGTTTACGAACGCCAGGTTAAGTCGTCCGGTGGCAGCTTGCGCAGGCGTGCCGACACAAATGATGCTGACCGCGGTGACCTGCACAGCTTCCTCTGTCACTAAGGTAGCGGACAGTCGTCCGGCACCGTGAGCCCTGGAAAGCAAGCCGTCCAACTCAGCGCATAGAATCAGCCAAAAGTTACTCAGTGAGTCACTGACCGGACTGTGCACCTCCATGCCAAAGATGCTGGCCAGAGCTGTCAGTGGCAGAAACAGGGCAGCCAATAAATTCAATCGATGAGCCGTGGCTGCCATTTGTCGCGCTGTGGCCGCTTGAGCTTCGGCCTGGCGTGCCACGGTAAAGTTCAGGCCGAACTGCGCATCCTGAAGGAGAAGTTCAGCCGTCCGTTCAATGCCTGCGGACTGATCTCGAAGATTGATCAATTCACGCTCGGATTTCAGGAACTCGCGCGCCTGCTGCATCGCGCGATGCAGTCCGCGAGACGTTCTTAACACGGGAGCCATCTCCTCTAGAACGGCATGATATTCAGTGGCCGTATTGGCCCGATTTTCGGCATCCTCCAGTTGAGTGAGACGCGCATCAAAAACCCGCAAATGCTCGTTGAGTGCGTTCAGGCCAGTTCCTTGCAGGTTCGTCTTCCACTCGCCTTCAGGATTCCGCCAAAACAGCGCAGCTTTTCGCTGATGTTCATCTGGCTTGGGGATCTGATGCAGGATGATTAATAGATGTCCCTCCTCAAACATCGCACGCTGAGGACCCGCCTCACGGCCAAGACGACTACTAATGGATTCTGGGACAAGCCAGAGTTTTGGGAGCAGATTGATTTCTGTTTTCATGTATCTCGCCGATTTAATCGCGAATCGTCACCAAATAGAATACAATTTCTGTCGGAGTTTCTCCGCAGTCCCGAAAGGGGGCGTTATGCCTAACCGCCGTCCGCCGTCGTACGCTCAAATTTTTTGTTTTGACTTTTTGCGGCATTTAAAATAGAAAATATTTTATTGTTCAAATCCGAACAATAAAATAATGAACCTAAACATATGTATCTAAAAAAACCAATCGTAATCTGCTGTCTGTGTTTTTTAGGCTTCGCAAAATTAGCCTATTCAAGTGAAGTTTTGTCGACCCCTCCTCCATCCGAGGAAATACCTGAGCTCACCGATCAAGAAGTAAGAGATGCGGCAGAGGAGGAACTCGAAAGGCTCAAACAGAAACTTGAGTATTTAGATGAATTAATTGATGATGCAGAAGGATACGGTGAAGAGCCGTATCA
>JAPLUM010000421.1 GCA_026397605.1 Verrucomicrobiota bacterium
TGGAGATGATGTGGTGGACATCGCTGTGCTGGCGATCCTGAGCGATCTACGCACAAGCCCGCCGATCATCTTTGGCACCCCCTCGGCAGACATCGACCGCGTGCCGAGCAATGACCTGGGATACAACAAAGTCTTCCCCTATGCCGCCACGCCCCACAATGGCCGGAATCGCAGCAGCAACTAATCTCACACTCACACGACTCTTTTTATGAAATCAATCACACAAACCTGGGCCGCTAGCTTTGCCCTGACAGCTCTTTTACCCTTATCCACGATGGCCTCCAGCCACATGGACGCACCGCTGGTGACTCTGGACCCGGCGGCGAATACGACAGACGTGTATGCCTTTGTCTCGATGCAAAACTCCATCAAATACCTGACGGTAGCTCTGGCGGTCTATCCGCATGAGGAGCCAGGTATCGGGCCAAACAAGTATAACTTTGATGACAACGTGCTTTACCGCATCCGCGTCGCCACAGGCACCAGCCTGCCGACAGCGGCGATCCCTAAACCGAAGACGCCACCCACGCAGACGTATGAGTTCAGCTTCAAGACGGCTTACAAGAACAGAAACACCATCGCTCAGTCCTATTTGGGAGTGATCAATACGGTGAATGACGCGGCTCAGAATCTGACTCAGAGCTACACGGTGAAGAAGATCGGTTCTGATAATAAATCGACCGTTCTTTTCACCAACGCTCTGGTGCCGCCGAACAATCAAGGCCTGACCACTCCGAAGTATAACCAAGACAACGATGGTGAGAAAGCTGCCAAAGAAGGCGTGGCCGATGCTGCTGGGCTGGATGCCTACACGGCCGCCAGTATCTATACGAACACAGCTGGCTATCAGGTCTTTGCTGGTCAGCGCGATGATGGATTCTATGCGGATGTGCAGAGCATCTTTGACCTAGACTTCAGCTTCACGGGCGGCGGCAAGCCTTTTGACAGTCAAGGCGGCTACAATGTACACACTATCGTGCTGAACATCCCAGTCTCAGAACTCGGCGGTGATCAAAGAGTGGCCGGTGTCTGGGCAGAGACCAGTCGCCAAGCCACCACGGTGCTGAAAAATACCGCGCTAGACACACGCAGCGGCCTCTGGATTCAGGTGGGTCGTCAGGGCAATCCGCTTTTCTGCGAGGCTCTGCTCCCTGGCCTAGTGAAGGATGCCTACAATCGCTCACCCATCGGTGAAGATGTGGAGCGCTATAAACAATATGCCACTGCTCCTGAACTGGCGACGATTCTCGGTGTGGCCCCAGACCGCAGGGTGAACCGCAGTGACCTAGCAGGCATCTTTATCCCAGACCTCATCAAGGTAGATCTCTCCACAGGTCCAGCAAAACTGGCCGGCGGCAGCAATGTCGGCGCAGCAGCGAATGACGCAGGCTTTCATCGCCTGGGCATCTTTGGAGGCGATACGCTGACCAGCGCTATCCAACCTGGCTTTGGCGGTGGCACACTGGCTGGCGGCTGGCCAAATGGTCGCCGCTTTGGCGATGATGTCGTCGATATCGCGGTGATCGCGATCTTGAGTGATCTGCGCACTAGCCCACCGATGATCTTTGGGGATAGCACCGCGAACGTCGATGGCGTGCAAAGCAACGATATCGGTTATAACAAAGTCTTCCCCTATGCCGCGACACCGCAAAATGGCCGCAATCATTAGTATGACTGATCTGTCCTGATGGACCCAAAGGCAGGGCAGTCTCAAACATCAACAATTGAGACTGCCCACTGCCATTTTTCATGTAAGCTCTCAACCAACCAGCGCTCCATGCTCGAAGCCAAGCTCATCATCGATGATTCGGACAACGCACTCCTCCAGAGAGTAGCGATGGGCGATCACGCAGCCTTTGCGCAGTTTTATGACCGCGTCTCTGGCCCGCTCTACAGCCTAGCCCTGCGCATGCTCAGTGATGAACAAGATGCCAAAGACGCCCTGCAAGAAGGTATGGAGGAACTCTGGAGAAAGGCCCCCAATTTTGACCCCACAAGATCTGCTGCCTTCACTTGGTCAGTCATGATCTTCCGCTCGCGCCTGCTGGATCGTCTGCGCAGCCGATCTAGTAAAAGCCGTCTTCTTG
Source organism: Verrucomicrobiota bacterium (assembly GCA_026397605.1). Lineage (GTDB taxonomy): Bacteria > Verrucomicrobiota > Verrucomicrobiia > Verrucomicrobiales > Verrucomicrobiaceae > Prosthecobacter. The sequence goes on from JAPLUM010000421.1 coordinate 2,088, forward strand.
AAAAAGTGACCGCCCAGACTGATCCGATCTCGATGGATGATCACACCAGCCTCCAGTCCCTGACACGCAGTGAAGACTGTTCTTTGGTGCGGCGAGTGCTTTCAGCCTTGAGAGAAGAGCAGCAGGAACTTTTACGCCATGCCTTCTTCAGCGGCTGGACACAGCAAGAGATCGCCGATAATACCGGACGTCCACTAGGCACGGTCAAGACCACGATAAGACGGGCGCTGATCGAACTGCGTGAACGCCTGAACCAGGAGGGCTACGAAGCATGAACATGAACACCCCACACCCCAGAGAGGAACAGGCAATCGCCTATGTACTCGGCCTGATGGAGGCACCAGAGAACCAAGCTTTCCTCAAAGAAATGGAAACTGACTCAGGCCTACGTGCCCTCGTCGATGAACTTCAACCCACCGCTGCTGCCATGATTTTCAGCGCCCCCCAACACCAAGCACCAAGCGATGTACGCCCTGCCGTACTCAGCCACATTCAGAACATCCCACAACCAAGCCCGACCATGCCAATCCTGGATACCCCAACGAAACTCAAAAGCTTTGGCGCCCTTGGCTGGGCTGCCGCCGCCGCATTGGCCA
>JAPLUM010000479.1 GCA_026397605.1 Verrucomicrobiota bacterium
GTCAAATTAGGCATGTGCACGTTCATGTTTTTAGTGAGGCTCAACGATGGCGAAAGCCTGGACGGCATCTTTTGGGTAATATTGACCGATCCAAAGCCCTCAAATCCGCCTGTTTCCGCGAAAAACCCCAATCTTTCAAGGATGACGGCCCATCTCGGACAGATGAAAGGCGTCATTTTAGGCGAAATCCATGTTTTCCGGCTCCATGGCTGCGAAATCCGGCCTAGCTGCCCATCCGCCGGGGTGCCGGGCTGTGTGGCCCGGCACCCCAGAGGGCAGGTTTTAGGGAGTCGGCGGGGTGGGCGGTGTGCTACCACCACGCTGAAAGAAGCGGCGCAGGTTAGCAAAGATGGCATCAGAACCCACCACCGCGCGTTTCGCGGCCTGCTTCACATTGTTGTAAAAGCTCAGGTAGGCCAGATACATGTCAGAGCCCACGGCCTGATGCGTGTCATTGATGCCCTCACACAACTCATTGGCACAGGCGCGGATGATTTCTAGCTGGGAGAGTAGGGCCGAGTCCTTCGCCAGCTCTGGCATATCGACATAATCGGGGATCAGCTCAGGGTGCAGACCCATCTCTTGGGTGAAGGTCTCCACCATGCCGCCGCGCTCGGTGCTGATGTTGGGCATACGGCGCTTCTCCGCCGCAGTGAGGTTGATGAGAAAGGTCGTCTTCGCCTTGATGGTGGCAAAGGCGGCCATGATGTCTGTCATGTCTTGCGCCGAGATTGACGCACTCACTTTGTTATCGTTGGTCATGATGTGTGTTGGTGAAGCCACATGCCCATTCCACATGGCCCCGGATGAATTCCAAACGAGGTTATTTGACCATGTAAACGGTTGCGGCATGGGTGTATGAAATACCAGCATGGCCGCGCCACGCACGTTCGATAAATCGAACAAATCACGCAGCCCTGCGCAGAGGACCGCAAGCCAGCTTGACCGACCCACCTTCCACCATGCCCAGAGCTGTCTCCAGCCTCAGTTGCACCTCCAGAGAGGGCGAGTGCAGACCACGCTCTAGGTCACAGAGGTAGGATTTGGTCACTCCTGCCGCCGTGCCCAGATCCTCCAGCGCCCAGCCACGGTCCGTGCGTAGCCGATGAATGACGCGGCCTACATACAGATTCAGCGGATGCCGCTTCATCTCATTCCACCAAATCAGCCCCATAGGAACTGCCATCTTGTTTATGCGTTTGTTTTTCATGGTTGGGAAAATCGCGGCACCGCCAAGCCGAAATCCTGCTAAAAACACCACCAGCTTGGCAAGATTATTTTCGTGGCAAAGCTGGCTTACGAAGGGAAAAATTGTGACAGCAGCCAAGAAGTGCTTCAACGTTGCGGGATGCCGCTGTGGCATTACCCTGTTTACTGTCCATTGGAAGATACATGAGCACGACCACCCCGACCATGCAGCAGCCTGCCCTATGCACTCAGCCAGCATCACCTGGCCGCTACGCCTACCCTGGTGCCAGGTGGTGGAAGGTGGATTTCCATGCGCATACACCGGAGTCCGATGACTATGCGAACCGCGCTGGCCCAAAAAAGTTAGAACTGAAACAGCAGACCCCGAAAGACTGGCTCATCCGTCACATGGCCTGGGGCTTGGATGCTGTGGTTGTAACAGACCATAACTCGACAGGCTTCATACAAAAACTTCAGGAAGCATATGGAGCAATGGATCAAGACTCAGCAGAGTTCCGCCCATTGGTGATCTTCCCCGGATTTGAACTCTCCGTGAACGGTGGACTGCATCTGTTGGCCGTTTTTGATCCAGATGCGAATTTGGCGGATGTTAGCGGCGTCATCACCGTTTGTGGCTACCCGGCGGGTTCACGCGGAAAAACGAGCGACGGAGTTTGCTCAAAATCGTTCCGGGAGTGTGTGGAACTCATCAAGAAACATGATGGTCTGGCCATTGCCGCTCACGTCGATGAGGCGTGTGGGTTACTCTGGAACAAGCTCACCATTGGCGAAGAGGTTCGCGAATTGATGCGCAATGAGCAGTTGGCCCATGAGGAGGCAGTGGACCGCCTCATTTCAGAGCAACGTCTTGCTGCGTCAGTTCGAACTGATGGCCAGAAGGTGAATCAAACTGTCGAGGACGTCCTAGAGGCTGGATTAAATGCCATTGAAGTGCGCTCTTGGAGTGCCCTTCCGGCGACTATTCAAGAGCACCCCGTATTGGCAAGACTCGCCCGCGTCACGGGTTCTGACAGCCACATGCCGAGGGACATTGGTAGGAATGGATTTTCGATGGTTCACATGACCAAACCCAATCTGGAGGGGCTTCGTATGGCTTTCGCGGACGGTTCTGCGATCCGGCCCCGAGGTGGCAATCCGATCACGGAAAGCTGGTCCATCCGTTCAATCGCCAGCAGTGACACCATCGATTGGAATGTCTGGCCGGACCATGCTGTGGAAAAAATAACCATCTCTCAAATCAAGACTACGGATCGAGCGTTGCCGCTTGAGATGCCTCTGCACCCCCGGTTGAATGTCCTCGTTGGAGGACGTGGCTCGGGAAAAAGCACCTTTGTTCACGCCCTGCGACTTGCCACGCAGCGTGGACGGGAGTTGCCTCGTTACGAAGAGGACACACCGGTGCGGGAATCTCCGGCAGGGGACTTCTGGCGCTGGGCTCAAATACCCGCATCTCGCGGGCAGGATGGCGTCATCATCAGGGATGCCAGCGTTATTAAGGTCCTCTACCGCTCCCCAGCTCAGGCGGCTGAGCTGCACTGGCAAGCCGCCTTCCTCGGACAGGCGGCAAAATCTTCTCCTCCAAGAGTCCAGGTCGGCCCATTGGACTCTGTACCCTCTGAAGATGGCGGCGCGTATTCGACTTCGAGGTTTCCCCTGAAAATTTACAGCCAAAAGCAGGTGCTCGAAATGAGCCGTGGTCCTGCTGGGCTATTGAAGATCATCGACGATGAGAAGAACGTCGCCGCTCTTGAAGAGCAATTGAAGCAAGCAATCGCTACCTACTCTGCCACTAGGGCGAAAATCCGCGAACTCAATGCGACTTTGGCCAACGAAGCTCAGGATGCCGCCTCCCTCAAAGACACCCTCGCCGAACTGGAAAAAATTCAGTCTGATGCCGTCAAAGACTACCAACTCCGCCAAGCGCAAGACCGCGCGTTGTTTCCCAATCTTAAGCCTGATTCACCTTCTCTTGCCATTGCTCAGGAACTCAATGACCAGGCAGACCGCCTTGGCCTTCCTGATCTGCCAGGGACGCTGATTCAAGCCTCAGACGCCGCCGCAGTCGAGGCGCACGTCATCTATCAAGAAGCACAAACGGAGTTGGATGCCATCGCCGCCCAAATCCGCACCCAGGCCGCCGCCATTCAAACAGTCCTTTCCACTTTGGACCAGAAGCTTCGCGGCAGCGCTTGGTTTCAGGCCTGCAAGGACTCCAAGACCGCCTACGATGCTTTGCTGGGAACCCAGCCAACGGCCTTTGATCCGGCGAGATTGACGAAACTGAATCAAGACCGCTCACAACTGGAGACACGGTTGGCACGGCACAAAGGGACCAAGGAGGAAATCACTCGTCTCCAAACTTCTGCCACCGAACAGTTGGAAGCTGTGCATGCCGCCAGAAAAGCTATCAGTGCCGCTCGTGAGTCATTTGTCTCCACGCACAATGCCAAAGGCAACTCGGATAAACCCAACCTGCTTAAACTGACAGTGGCACCGATGGGCGCAGAAGCCTCGCAGGTAGTGCGTTCTCTCAGGAATGCCCTAGGCGTGGATGCAGGATTCAGCGAGGCGATCGAAACCAGAGCGGATTCGTTGCTCAAGATTTTTCAACGAACTGCTGACCGCGAAGCGGGTGCCGCTGCCGTTCGTCAGCGCATTCTTGAATTGATCGATTCACCAGAGAAGGAGCAAGGCTTCGCTGATCTCCAAAACAACCTCAGGCGCCAGCTAGTCACCAATCCATCACGAAGAGAAGCCATTGAAACATGGTTTCCCGAGGACCATCTGAAACTCGAATATCGCACGGCTGAATCAAGCGACTGGAAATCCATCTCCCAGGGCTCAATCGGCCAGCAGACCGCAGCGGTTCTCTCCTTCTTGCTCTCCTTCGGCAAAGAGCCTCTGGTGCTTGATCAGCCGGAAGACGACCTTGATACCCGGATGATCATGTCCCTCATCGTGGAGCAGGTGCGCACCATGAAGGAGCATCGACAGATCATCATCATTACTCACAACCCGAATATCGTCGTTCATGGAGACGCGGATCTTGTTCACGCCATGATTGACCGCGAAGGCCAGGTAAAACGGGATGAAGCCGCTTCAGGCGGCCTACAAGAAAAAGCCACACGCCAATTTATCTGTGATGTTATGGAGGGCGGTGTCATCGCTTTCCGCAAACGTTTTGATCGAATGGGAAGAGAGGAAACATGATTTATGTTTGATACGAACGACGAACTCCTTCGCCAGATTCAACTCGGAGAGGACAGTCTGCTTGAATGTAAGCAGATTCTCTTTCGGCATGACAAGATACAAGGTCCAGCCTCGGAAAAGATGGCTGACGAAATTGCAGCCATGAGCAATGCCGCAGGGGGTGTCATTGTGCTTGGAGTGGAGGATAAGACTCGTGACATCGTTGGCATCGAGTACGCCAAACTGGAACTCACTGAAACTTGGCTGCGTGAAATCATGGAAACCCGGCTGGAGCCGCCGCTACAGGCTTACACCCTTCGCCGCATTGAGTTGCCCGACGGAACCGGAGCCTTGCAGCCCGTTATGAGGCTGGACTTGCCCCGCAGTTTATTTGTCCATCGCTCGCCCGGCGGTTACAAAATACGGGCAGGCAGTTCCGTGCGGGAGATGGCTCCAGAATACCTTGCCCGAATGTTCCAGCAGCGTAGCCAGTCACGTATCCTGCGCTTCGATGAGCAAGTGGTGCCAAATGCACCGATGGTAGCGCTGTCGGCTGGCTTGTGGAAGAAGTTCGCCGCTGCGCGCTCTTCTGGGACGGATCACGACATGCTATCCAAGCTCAAGTTGGCTGACCAGGATACGGAAGGCGCGTGGCACCCCACGGTATCCGGCTTGCTGATGGCCAGTCATAGCCCCCACGATTTGCTGCCCTCGGCGTTCATTCAAGCTGTCGCTTATCGTGGCACTGAAGTCGCACCGTCTGACCATCATGCCTATCAGTTGGATGCCAAAGACATCCGCGGCCCCTTGGACGAACAAATCGCTGAAGCCTGCCGTTTTGTGGCCCGGAATATGAAAGTGGGTGCTAGCAAAGCCCTCGGACGGCATGACCTCCCTCAATACGACCTCACCGCTGTATTTGAAGCCATCACAAACGCCGTCTCTCACCGTGACTATGCCATCTATGGACAAAAGGTGCGCCTCCGCATGTTTGAAGACCGTCTAGAACTCCATTCCCCTGGAGCTATCCCCAATACCATGACGCTCGAAAGCCTTGAGTTCCGCCAAGCCTCGCGAAACGAAAACCTCACCAGCCTTCTCGCCAAGTGCCCGGTCCCCGAGATGGAAGGCCTCAACTCTGACCGCGCCACCATCATGGACAAACGCGGCGAAGGTGTTCCTCTCATCTTCCAGCTTTCCGAGAGACTTTCCGGCAAGCGCCCCCTGTATCGTTTGCTAGATGGGGACGAACTTCAACTCATCATCTACGCCGCTGCTCTAGCAGACGGAATGGAGACGACCTGATGTCCAAAAAACAAATCGACACCGGAGTTCCTCGTTCTACGGCAGCTCACGGGCGAAGTCGTTTCACCAGAAAGTCCCAGATGTCCTTCGCGGCATCATCGGCGGGATGGCCGGAAAATTTGACGAAGCAGGTGGCACTGGGCTCGAGGGCGAGCTTTTGGAAGCCGAGCGCCCACCGCGGGCTGTGGGTGTCATTGGTACGTTGTTCACGC
>JAPLUM010000382.1 GCA_026397605.1 Verrucomicrobiota bacterium
AGGTCATTGGCGCTTCCTAAAATGTTCAGCCGCTGCGCTGGCTTGTCTTCCGATAGAGGTCATGGACTGCCTGCGTAGTCTATGACCACGTTGAAGCCTCGAATGATCAGCCCCCCATCGACCCTCAGCAGCGTGATGTCTTTGGCACTCTGTGGCCTGACACTCATGCTGTGCCCACATGCTCAGGCAGAGACTGCGGAGGACAAGACCGCATCAGCGCTCAGTGCAGAGACCCTGAAGACCTTCAAAGATGGAGTCACTCCCTTTGTGAAAACCTATTGTGCGGAGTGCCATGGGAATAAAAAAAGAAAGGGTGGATTGGATTACCTCAGCGCCCTGAAGAATCCTGGCGACTCCTCCACGAGCAGAAAATGGAAGCAGGCTCTGGCCAATGTGAAGGCCCATGACATGCCGCCTGAGGATGCCGACAACCAACCGACAGATGAAGAACGACAGAAATTCCTGGACCTGATCGGTAAGCTCAAATTTCTGAGTCCCAAAGACCCAGGTCCCTTTGTGATCCGCCGCCTCACCAAGACTGAATATGGCAACACGCTTCATGATCTTTTAGGTGTCGATTCATCCGTGGCGGATGAGCTGCCCGATGAAGTTTTTGGTGAAGGCTATCTCAATACGCTCTCACCACTTCAGTCGGAGCAGTATCTAGGCATTGCTAATGAAGTGCTGGATCGTGTTTTAGCGCCCAAGGATGAACCGCCGACAGAGCTGCAAAAACGTCTCTTTGGCAAAGCCCCAGCGCCAGAAGCAGATCAACGAGTAGCAGCAAGAAGGGTCGCCCAAGCCTTAACACACAGAGCTTACCGTCGGCCAGCATCTGAGTCAGAGTTGGATGTTTTGATCCATGTCTTCGACCTCGGAATAAAGAGCAAGCTCGCCTACTCAGAAGCCTTGCGACTGATGCTCAAAGCGGTTCTCGTTTCCCCGCAGTTCCTTTTCATCACCCCAGCCAAAGAACCTGAAGCAGGCAAGGCCATCGTCCCCTTGGATGACTATCAGTTGGCGTCCCGTCTATCTTATCTGCTGTGGGCCACCATGCCTGATGCGGAGCTATCAGCTTTGGCGGATAGCGGCAGACTTCATGAGCCTGCTGTGCTTAAAACCCAGGTGAAGCGGCTGCTTTCCGACCCACGTTCCCGCGCTTTGTTTGATGGCTTTGGTGCTCAGTGGCTTGGCCTTGGCGACATTCAGGACAAGGTCTTTGACACCACCAAGTTTCCCCAAATGACCTGCGCCATGCGCACGGCGATGTATGACGAGGCACGTCTGTTTTTTGATAGCATCGTGCGTGGGAACAAGAGCGTCGTCAGCTTTGTAGATAGTGACTACACCTTTCTAAACGGTACGCTTGCCGCACTCTACGGCCTGGAAAAAACCGTCACTGGACCAGACATGCGTCTGGTGAAGCTGAAAGACGCCAATCGCGGAGGCATCCTCGGCATGCCCGGCATTCTTGCCACCACATCCTTCCCAAATCGCACCAGCGCTGTGAAACGCGGCGTCTGGGTGCTGGAACAAGTGCTGGGCGACCACGTGCCCCCTGCCCCGCCCAACGTCCCTACCTTGGAAAAACAGGACAAGCAAAAGACTGCCAATCTCACCCTGCGTCAGCGCACCGAGCTGCATCGAACGAACTCCGTCTGTGCGAACTGCCACAAGATCCTCGACCCCATCGGCTTTGGTCTGGAGAACTTTGACGCCATCGGTCGCTGGCGTGATCAAGACGATACCGGCGGCGCCATCGACGCCGCAGGCGAGCTTCCAGGGGGCAAGCACTTTTCCACCCCTAAAGAACTCAAAGCCATCATCGCCGAACGTAAATCCGAATTAGCGCGTAACCTCACCGAGAAGTTGCTCGCCTATGCCCTCTGCCGACAGCTGGAAGGTTATGACGAAATTGTGGTCGATCACCTCATGGAAACCATCGCTAAAGACGGTTATCGTATTCAGACGCTCATCGCCGAAATCGTGACCAGCTATCCTTTTCTCAATCATCGCGTTCAGTGAGGTGGACGAGATCCCAGACTGTCGCGGAGCGTCCTGGAGTGCGGTGGGAAGCGGTAGCGCCACACCGCTCACGCCGAAGCCCGCGACATCCAAGCTATACATCCGCTCCGTTACACGACCATCCCTCCGGCGAAGGTCTCCCGGCTCGCTTCATCTCGCAGCGCTACAAGAGCGGTGTCGCCGATGCAAGGGCCATGCCCTTGCAACTTTGCCACCGCACTCCGGGACGCTACCGCGCAGTTTCAGCATCCCTTACCATTCAGCATCCACGGCATACTCGTCGGCGATCTTATCCGTCTTGAAGCGGTAGATGCTCTTTACCATCGCTGGGCTCGTGTGCTGCTCGAACTAGGCGGCAGAGCACCAGGGGTAATCCTTCGCCACCTGCACCAAGCCATGCCGCACTGCGTTTTGGTGCGTGTAGTTCAGCCGCGCGAAATACGTGGGCTGCTCCTCCAGCTTCGTCTCCCAGTAGTTATGCCAGACTTGCCGACTGGGCGTTGCATCCAACTTGTTTACCCACTTCGCCAGCTTCTCATGCAGCGTACCCAGCATCACCGGCAGACTCTCCGCAGTGCTCGGCGACTCCGCCACAAAGTGGTAGTGATTGGAAAACACAGCCCACGACTCCAGCCGCCATCCGTGTTGTGCACACATCGCTAGCAACCCCCGATGCAGCACCTCCAGCCGAGCCTTCGAGCGAAAATGATGCGCGTGATGCAGCGTCGCTGCCGTGACGAAGTAGATACCATGCTCCGTCAGCCGATGCACCGGCGCATGAGGCCAAGAAAGACGATCTAAGGAGTCCGACATAGGGCGAACACTAGAAAAGCGCCCCACCTTCTGCAAGCGCGATCGAAAGTCGCGAAGCGTCCTGGAGTGCGGTGGGAAGGGATAGCGCCACACCGCTCACGCCGAAGCCCACGACATCCGAGCCACGAAAAAATCCGCTAGGCCGGTGTGCTACCGACGGATTCCTTCGGCGATGGTTTTTGTTTATTCGAGGTGCAGCGGCATTACAAGAGCGGCGTCGCCGATGCAAAGGGCTTAGCCCTTGCATCTCTGCCACCGCACTCCGGGACGCTACCGCGCTATCCGTTGACCATCAGTTATCAGTTGCGATCAAAGAAGGATTCGTCTTCGCGGTCGCCGACTTTCAGATAGCGGTACTTAACCTGTAACTGGAAGGTGCATAGTCACTGGCGGTAGATGACGTTTCCGTTGTCACCACCATCGAAAAATAGCGGACGCCGCCGCTCCCCACTCACCCGCAGCGGATCAGCACCGTGCCGAAATCCAGCAGCACATGGCCAGCCGCATCTCGCTTACGAAAGGGCGCGGGAATCTCGTGGAACTGCTTCCGCCCGTCCCCATCTGGCGAAGCCACCGGCATCAGCATCCGCGCCTCGCGCAGCAGCTTCAGATGCTTCGACACCAAATCCGGTGCCTTCCCCAGCCGAGCCGAAAGTTCCGTCACCGACATCTGCGCCCCGCCCGCCATCGCCTTCAGCATCCCGAACCGCGCCGCATCACTCGCCGCTGCCAGCACCGTCACCGGGTCCAGCAGCACCGTCGCATCACTTGGTGCCGAGATCGGCACCTGATTCGGATCGGGCGATACTGCAACCGCAGGAACCTCAGCCGTCTTGGCAGCAATCGGAGAAACAGAAATCGGAGGCGTGGTATCCATGGTCAAAAGCAGGCTTCGAGGCGAAAAAACGAGCCATGAAGATCAATCAACTCACATTTACAAGAATGCAACTGCAAGTAATAGTCAAAAAACTCAAGGTTACAGCCATGCAAAAGCATAAAATAATCCTGCAATTTGTGGTTACAAGCGCGTAATTGCAGGTAACAAACAAGCAACTCGATGTCACAAGAGTATTCCTGCATGTAGAAGTGCTAAAATAACTCGTTACAAGCGTGTATTTGCATATAAAAGTTAATAAATACGGTGTCACATGCACATAGACTCATGTAAATAGAACAAATTCTCTTAACATTCGAATACTTACGCGGGTTAATTGTTGAAATTCGAATGCCATATGAATCAAGTAGCATGTAAATGCTTCTCCAGAGGCCCATTTCTTCCAGCACATTCAATGAGATAGCCTCTTTATCTAAGT
>JAPLUM010000461.1 GCA_026397605.1 Verrucomicrobiota bacterium
TCCTCAGGATTCATTTTGGCATGGCGCAGGGCCATCTCCATGCACTTGGTCGCTCCGAGTCCTTCAGGATGAGGTGCGGTGAGGTGATAGGCATCGGCGGTGACGCCATAACCAGCCAGTTCAGCATAGATGGTGGCTCCGCGTTTTTTGGCGTGCTCCAGTTCTTCAATCACGACCACACCAGCACCTTCACCCATGACGAAGCCGTCACGGTCCTTGTCCCAGGGGCGGGAGGCGCGCTCAGGCTCGTCATTGCGAAGAGACAGAGCCTTCATGTTTGAGAAACCAGACAGGCCGCAAGGACGGATCGACGCTTCAGAGCCACCACACACGATGGCATCTGCGTCACCAAATTTGATGATACGCCAGGCTTCCCCAATATTGTTGTTCGAGGTAGCACAGGCCGTGGTGATGCACATGTTTGGCCCCATGAAGCCGAATTCTGTCGCGATCATGCCTGTGGCGATATTCGTGATCATCATTGGGATCAGGAAGGGGGAGACGCGACTCGGCCCTTTGTTCAAAAGGATCTCATACTGAGTCTCGATGGTGCTGAGGCCACCGATGCCGCTGCCGACCATGACGCCGATACGGTAAGGATCGAGGCTATCAGGATTGAGTCCACTGTCCTTCACGGCCATCTTGGAGGCGGCCATGGCGAGCTGGAAGAAGCGGTCGGCACGACGGGCTTCCTTATGATTGTTGAACCAAGGCGTCGGATCAAAGTCCAAAACCTCACCACCGATTTTGCAATCGTAGTTCGTGGTGTCCATGTTTTGCAGGCGACGAATGCCGCTCTTGCCGGCGACGAGACTTTTCCAGAAGTCTTCCTTATTGTTGCCGATTGGGGAAATGACTCCGATGCCGGAGATGACGACGCGTCGTTCGCTCATGTGTTCAGTTGATTGGATAAAGTTTGGCCCTTCAGAGAACACGCTTTAACGGGTGCGGCAAGATGTTTTTCCCGCCCACCCCCGAGAACAGTGACAAGGGAAGGTTGCCCAAAAGGCCTCAAACCAGTAGAGTGCGATTAATTCCCCCCGAAAATTCATGGCTCGACGCGCTCAATCAGGCATAAAACCCGCTCACCTCATCTCTATCCTGGCGCTTTTGGCAGGAATCATCGGAGGTGGATGGTCGCTACTGAACCGTGGAACAGACCCGATGACGTGACTTTCCCTTCTAAGTATGGAGGAGTACCTGGAAAGCTCGAATGCACTCAGCGGGAACACTTATAAGGTGGAAGGCACGATCGACAATCGCTTGGACAGCTGGAAAGGCAGCGACCGACTCTTCAGCGTGCAAGTCGGCGAAGCGAGTTCTTTTGTGCCTGTCCTAGTGCCGGCAAGCCTGGAGGCTAATATCCAACGCGGTCAGCGATATGTTTTTAAAGTTCGAGTGCTCGAAACGGGCATCCTGGAAGTCCTGCAACTCCTCAAAGCCTAACTGATCATGAAAAAGCTGCCCTTTCTCCTCTCCTGCGGTCTATTCCCGGCTGTTCTGAATGCTCAGGTGCTACCAGCACCAGGCGCGGCACCAGCTCAGCAGTCATCACCTCCACCGAGTTCATCTGGGGGTGGATCATCATCTGGTGGCGGCGGTGGTGGCCAGTCTTCACAGGGATCCATGTTTGGTGGGGTGCTTCCTCACATGGACTCAGGTAGTGAGACCGTGACCTGGGACGGCAAAATGTGGAACATGAATAACAACAGGCTCGTGCGCTCCAAGTTCGAGATCTATCTAGCCACGCCGGAGGCCAATGGGCCTGAAGATCAGGCTTACCGCGACATCATCGTCCAGATCATCCTGCTGCTGGCTCCCACGCACAAAGGAGGACCCGATGTGTCCAGCGCCTTTGCTCTATTACCCGAAGCAGGCGCGGCAAAGATCGATGCCGGCATCTGCAACACCATTGCCAATGGGGTCTATGATGTCTGGCTGGCCCAGCGGAAAGTGACCAGCCTGCGCTCAGCGAATGACGCCATGTCTAAAAGGCGCAAGCAACTGGAGTGGAACAATGAAGTGGCCATGGGGAATGCGGAATTAGCCCCAGCACCTGCCAATGGCGGAAAAGGCGGTAATGCAGCTGGCAATGCCCAAAAACAAGGCACTGCGGCGAGTATAGGACGTGTGTCAGGTTATGTGAAAGAGATGGCTGAGATCGAGGCCCGCAAAAAACTGAATGAAACGGCCATTGGGCTCTCTGAAGTCTCTGGCAAGATCCAGTTTCAGGCACTGATCCTGCAAATGTTCATGCAACGCCGCTTTGAGCATGCACTCATCGCCTGCCGACTCTATCCACACATGTTTAAGGATGGTGACAGCGTGCTGCAACTCGATGATAACTCGGATTTAAAGAAAGCCTTCTCTGCGGGCATGGGCGTGCCACCGACCGTCAGCATGGTTGACAGCTTCTCCTCTGAAGCGATCCGCAGTGTGGATGAGGCCGTCGTTGCCTTTGATCAGTTGGTGCTGCGTCAGGATTACCAAAGCGCGAGCAATCGGCTGATGGAGGCCTTTGCCATCGGCGAATACCTGCCGCGTGTGCGCCGTCTGCCGATGGAGCAAAAGCTCAAAGTGCTGGATTATGTACGGGACGGCAATCAGCTGATCAATGCCCTGGAGATGAAAGATTTTGGGCTCGCTGAAGAACTGGTGACGCGGATGCGGAAGACTTCCAAGGACTTTGATTTCTCCAAGCCACAAGCCGCTATCGAGACAGCCCGTACAGTCACAGACATGCATTTGATCAATGCCAAAGCGGCCATGCAAAAGGGAGATCAGGTGGCCTATGCAGGCTCAATGAAAAGCGCCACTGAGATCTGGCCGACGAATCCAAAACTACGCACTCTTTCTGAAATGGTCGGGCAAAACAGCGACGTGCAGGCGCAGTCCTTGCTGGATCTGGACCGGCTCCTGAGCCAGCGCGCTTTCCGCCAGATCTTTGATCAACAAGGGCGTTATTTTGCAGCAGCCATCAATGATCCTGCGAGGCAGGAACAGATCAAAAAAGTGGTCTCGGATGTGACCGAGGTCACCATGGTGGTGAAAGTGGCTGAGGAACAAAGCCGCAGCGGCAATAGCTTTGGAGCCTGGGAAGCCGTGGAAAAAGTCTATGCCCGATTCCCCGAAGATCCTGAAGTCACCAAGATCCGCTCTGACCTCAGTGTGAAAGCCAGTGAATATGTCAGCGCCATCGAAAAAGCCAAGCAGCACGAGCAGCGGAAGCAATCCGGCTCCGCGCTAGCCTGGTATCTGAAAGCCCGCCACATGTATCCGCCAAGCAGCTTTGCCAGCACAGGGATCGAACGCGTCATCACGGCGGTCAAAGGTGAGGTGGCGGCACCCACAACGGCGCCTTGAGGTGGGACGGATTGCAACATTAACGCAATCTTTACAAATCTCTGCCTCGCTCTTCATACAGGCTTAACACGACTGGTTTCTAGTCTTCACAACTTCTCGCTTCCGCGAGAGTTCCAGAGACCTCAAATCAACCAGTCATGTTTTTCCGCCTTAGCTTTATCCTCATCTGTCTGCTCGCTTCTCTGGCGACTGCTCAGGTGCCACAGATCCTGAACTATCAAGGGCGCGTCGTCGTCGGTAGCACCAATTTTGATGGGGGAGGTCAGTTCAAATTTGCGCTGGTCAATGGCGCAGGCACGACGAGCTACTGGAGCAACAATGGCAGCAGCACATCTGGCAGTCAGCCCACAGCAGCAGTAGCTCTGACAGTAACAAAGGGGCTCTACTCGGTCCAGCTGGGAGACACGACTCTGGCCAACATGCAGACGATCCCAGCGTCTGTCTTTAACAATAGCGATGTCCGCCTACGAGTCTGGTTCAATGACGGAACCAATGGCTGGCAGCAACTCACACCTGATCAGCGGATCGCTGCCGTGGGGTATGCGATCATGGCTTCGACCGTGACTGATGGCAGCATTACTTCGGCAAAAATCGCCACAGGCGCGGTGGGGGGCACACAGTTGGCGAGTGGTGCCGTGGGCAGCAGTCAGTTGGCTTCAGGAGCAGCCGCGGCAAACTTGAGCGCTGGAGGCCAGAGTGCAGTGGGCAGTGGTGGGCTGGTGCTTTCCGCCACTGAAAATGCGGCGCTGACTTCTGCAGGCTTTGTGAAACTCGGCAGCATGAGCCTGGGAGATGGATGGCAATTTCGCAGCAATGGCTCGCCCTCCGCACGTAGTGGTCATAGCGCTGTCTGGACAGGCACGGAGATGCTCGTCTGGGGCGGCTATCACACGAGCAATGGCTACTTTGCCGACGGCGCACGCTACAATCCGACAACTGATACTTGGACGGCGATGAATGGATCAGGGGCACCGACAGCGCGCTACAATCACTCGGCCATCTGGACTGGCACAGAGATGATCATTTGGGGCGGCTACAATGGCGCGACTTATCTCAAAGATGGGGCCAAATACAACCCAACAACAAATGTCTGGACCACCATCACCACGAGCAGTGCACCGTCTGAGCGCTACAATCACAGTGCGGTGTGGACTGGCACCGAGATGATCGTCTGGGGCGGAGGTAATGGCACCAGTTACTTCCCTGATGGAGGTCGCTACACCCTGAGCACCAGTAGCTGGGGCACCACAGCACCCGCCTGCCCGATCAGCGTGCGTGCAAATCACACAGCTGTCTGGAGCGGCAGTGAGATGCTTGTCTGGGGCGGCACGAACGGCAGCGCCTTAGCCGATGGCGCACGCTTTAATCCGAGCACGAATGCCTGGACACTCATCAGTAGCAGCAGCGCACCGAGCGCCCGCTTTCTGCATAGCGCTGTGTGGACAGGGACGGAAATGATCGTCTTTGGTGGTTTCAATGGCACATCGTATCTGGCTGATGGTGCGCGCTACAATACCACCTCCAATACCTGGACTGCCATGAGCAGCACGCTTTCGCCCAGCGGCCGCTACTATCACACGTCCGTATGGACAGGCACAGAGATGATCGTCTTCGGCGGTTACAATGGCAGCGCTTATTTAAACACCGGCGCTAGCTACAATCCCAGCACCAATGCCTGGACCAGCCTAACCACAAGCAATGCTCCGAGCATTCGCAGTGATCACACGGCTGTGTGGTCGGGAACGCAGATGATCATCTTCGGCGGTTACAACGGCACGTCTGCTTTAAACAATGGCGCACGCTACACGCCGAGCACCAGCACTTGGACAACGATCAGCGCCACCAGTGCCCCAGCGGCCCGGACAGATCATACGGCCATCTGGACGGGCACAGAAATGGTCGTCTGGGGAGGTTTCGGCGGCACGCTGAATTTAGCCGATGGCGGGCACTACAATCCAGCCACCGACGCATGGGCAGCCACAGCCACCACCGCGGCACCTTATGCGCGCAGCTATCACAGCGCCGTCTGGACAGGCACCGAGATGCTCGTCTGGGGTGGTTTTAGCGGCGGCTATCTCAGCCACGGCGGGCGCTATGCCACGCTTAGTGGTGCCTGGACTCCCACCGCAGGTGCCAGTGTGCCACCGACACGCAGCGGCCATAGCGCCGTGTGGACTGGCACCGAGATGATTCTCTTTGGCGGCTACAACGGCGGCTACCTCAATGACACACAGACCTACACCATCGGTAAGTCGATGTTCCTTTATCAACGTCCATGAACCTGCGCACCACCATGCATTTCATAACTGCAGTGCTTCTGATTGGAAGCGCTGCCGCTCAGACGTATAGCAGCACAGCCAGCACGCTCGATGCCGCAGGCAGCCACACCAGCAGCGCCAGCTACAGTGCGGATGGCAGCCTGGGTGGCATCACGGGTATCTCGACTAGCACCACACCAGCGCGCACGATCAAGCAGGGCTTTATTGGGCAATTGATTGACCTCAGCGCCATTAGCATTAGCGCGAGCCAACTGACCGTGAATGAAAGCGCCACCACTCAACTCAGCGCTGTAGCCTCTTTCGATGATGCCACTCTGCTGGCACTGAGCAGCTCCAGCGTGACCTGGGCCACCGTCAGCGGCCCCATCAGCAGCATCACCAGCAGCGGCCTTGTCACCACAGGCATCGTTTATCAAAACACAGCCGCGACCGTGAGTGGCAGTTTCCTGGGGAATACAGGATCACTCGGGCTGAGCATTCAGGACTCCATCGCTGACAACTACGGCTCCTATGCTGGCGACTCCCTGGCTGATGACTGGCAGGTCCAATACTTTGGCCTCAATAACGTAAACGCCGCGCCCGGAATCGACTTCGACAGCGATGGCTACAGCAATCTGAATGAATACACCGCGGGCACAGCACCGACTTCATCTGCCTCACACTTCATGCTCACGGCCAACTTTAGCAACCAGACGATTAGGCAGCTCAGCTTTAGCCCGCGTCTGACAGACCGCACCTACCTCATCGAGTATAGCACCGACTTAGCTTCCTGGAGCCCACTCACAGGCTACTCCAGCAGCGACTCCGGCAGCACTCGCACCATCACAGACAATACCACCGCTGTGCCGCGCAAATTTTACCGCGTCACCTTTACCAAACCCTAGATCCAACACGACTATGTATCGCCTCATCGCACTCCTCCTCCCCGTAGCCATCATGGCAGCCACGGGCACGACAACGACGTCAAAGCCAACCGAGCTGGGCAAGATTTGGACTGCCT
>JAPLUM010000879.1 GCA_026397605.1 Verrucomicrobiota bacterium
CCTGTAATCTTCTGATCGGTGAAAAGCCCCCAGCCTTTGATATCAATTTCGATGAATGAGGTGGCTTGGTCAGCTGACACCAGCGTCACACCTTTTTGTTTTGGTATTTCTAGGGCTACTGCTTTACGCAGTTCATCTTCAAACCAAACCCGAGCTGCTTTATCTAGCTCAACAAGTTCAGGCTTGATGACTTGTCCAGGTGTGGCATTCGAATGTGTGCCCGTCATAGTCGGCACAATGACAGGGGCTGCCGTGATAGCGGGGCCGACGACAACACCTGCCACGGCAACCACCGTAACAAGGGCTAGAGCCTTTCCCATATCTGCGGCAAAGGTCGATCTGGCTTCAGGCCACAACACTTGAGGCGGGAATGTGACCTTTTCGATGGCCACTTTCCCATATTGGGAGGGCTTTAGATTAGCACAGCTAGCCAGTACGCAGCAGAGGAGTAGGGATAGTCGTCGAATCATAAAACAATTAGCCTTTCGGGATGCAGGTGCTGGGCCAAGTTTTACGTTTTTAGGTCGTCTCCAGGCCGCGGGCCATGACGACTTTACCGGTGCGGACGGTTTCCACGATGTGGAATTTGCTGAGCAAGCGGACAGCGGCGTCTAGCTTATCGGTATTGCCGGCGATGAGAGCGATGAGGCTGTCTTCCTGGAGATCGACGGTCTTGCCGTTGTAGTGCTCGATGATTTGCAGAATCTCGGTGCGCTCTGAGCTGCTGGCGGCGACTTTGATGAGAACGAGTTCTTTGGAAACGGCGTCACGGTCGGTGTGCTCGATGCAGTGGATGACGTCGATGAGCTTATTCACCTGCATGATGATCTGGTGCAGGCCTTCTGGATGACCGCTGATGCCGATGGTCATGCGGCTGAAGCGTGGATCACGAGTCTGGGAGACAACTAGGGACTCGATGTTAAAGCCACGACGGCTGAACACAGCGCAGATACGACCGAGAACGCCAGGTTGGTTATTCACCATGACGCTGAGCGTGTGGATGTTGATGATGTCAGCTTGTGGAGCTGGCTTTTTGTCAGTGGTGGCTGGGATGCGGTCGCTCATGGGATGGATGATGGATAGTTTAGATTTTGGAAAAGAGATCGGTCTCGGTGGTGAGACGTTTTTGTGAGATCTGGACGTAGCTGGCATTTTTTTCGATTCCTAGCCACTGGCGGCCCAGGCGCTGGGCAGCCGCGGCTGTGGTGCCAGAACCTAGGAATGGATCAATAACGAGGTCGTCCAGATCAGTCGAGCAGGAGATGAGTTTTTCAATCAGGTCGATGGGCTTTTGACTGGGGTGCCCACACTTTTCCTTGGAGATGCCTTTGAGGCTGGGCACGCGCAGGATGTTGGTGGCGAACTTGCCTGCTTCCAGATGAGCGCGGCGGGCATCCATGTCTTTGTATCGTTTGTCTTTGAGGTAGATCTCGATGGTCTTAGCATCGTAGGGCACCCGAACGGCGTCTTTGTTAAATTTCACTTTGTCGCCTTTCCGCATCACTAGGACCATTTCATACTGCGGTGTGAAGCTGTCCCGACGCTCGTCATAACCAACGGCACGATCCCAGATGATGAGATCGTGAAATTGATGCTGGAGTGTGAGTCGTGACATGAGGTGGAGAAAGGCGTGCTCTCGTTTACCTAGTTGGCCGAAGATGAAGCAGAGACCGTCATTGCGCAGGACACGCATGGACTCGCCGACCCAGGCCCCACACCAGGTGAGGTAGTCTTCAGCGGTTTTCCATTGAGTATCCCAGGCTTCATTTTCGAGAACATTGAAGTAAGGCGGATCGGCGATGATGGCTTGGGCGATGGTATCAGGGAGCTTTTGGAGCTCTGTGAAGGCATCGCCTTGGATGATTTGGTTGGGTTTCATCAGCCTTCATCAAGCGGGAGCTGCCCAGACCAGAAGGCCTGGGCCACTTCGGCTAGGTCGAACCGGTTGGTTTTTCCATTTTATGCTTCGGAGCTTCGATGAGCATGTCTTCGAGAGCGGCACCAGCTGGGATCATCGGGAAGACGTTCTCATACTTGATGCACTCGGCTTCGATGATGCAGGGGCCATCGTTGTAATCGAGAGCCTGTTGTAGAACGCGCTCCACGTCAGCTGGGCGGCGGATGTGCCAGCCTTTGATGCCGTAGGCTTCGCCGAGCTTGACGAAGTCCGGGTTACCGATGAGATCCACTCCGCTTTCGCGGTTTTCAAAGAACAGCTCCTGCCACTGGCGCACCATGCCGAGGTAGCTGTTATTGAGGATGAGGATTTTAATAGGAAGCTTGTGGATGGCAGCGGTGGCTAGCTCAAACAAGGTCATCTGGAAGCCGCCGTCGCCAGAGATGGAGACGACCAACTTATCAGGATAGGCAAGCTGGGCACCGATAGCCGCAGGGAAGCCGAAGCCCATGGTGCCTGCACCGCCTGAGCTGAGCCAATGGTAGCTTTCATCGTTCTTATAGAATTGAGCAGCCCACATCTGGTGCTGACCCACGTCGGTGGAGATGATGGCTTTGCCTTTGCTCAGATGATAGAGTTCATCAATCACCTGCTGCATGCGCAGACCGCCTTGCTTCTTATAAGAGAGCGGGAATTTCTTTTTGTAGCCGTCGAGATGGGCCAGCCAGTCTTCGGTGGGTAGTTTTTCGATGTGCGGAAGTAGATCGCTAAGCGCGGCTTTGGCATCGCCTTTGATGGTGACGTCCACTTTGATCATCTTATTGAACTCGGCCGCGTCGATGTCGATGTGGATGAGCTTGGCGTTACGGCCAAACATGTGTGGCTTACCGATGATGCGGTCATCGAAGCGGGAGCCAACATTGAAGATGAGATCGGCCTCGCAAATGGCCTTATTCGCATACGCGGTGCCGTGCATGCCGAGCATGCCAAGGGAAAGTGGGTGTGTTTCGGGGAAGACTCCCTTACCGAGCAGGGTGGTGACAACGGGGCAGCCAAGTGTTTCAGCCAGCTTGAGAAGTTCCTTATCGGCACGGGCGATCATGGCCCCTTGGCCAGCAAGAATAATTGGGCGCTGAGAACCTGAAAGCAGGCGGGCGGCTTCCTTGATGCCAGCTGGGTCAATCTTGAAGTTTTCCTCGGGATGGTAACCAGGTAGATCCATCGGTTCGTCAAAGGTGCCGGTGAAGGGGCCTTGGCTGATGTCCTTTGGAATATCGATCAGCACCGGACCTGGGCGACCCGTGGTGGAGATATGATAGGCCTCACGGGCGATGCGGGGCAGGGCATTGGAGCTTTTTACCAGGAAGTTATGCTTCACCACTGGGGCCGTGATGTTAAAAATATCTGCCTCTTGGAAAGCATCCTTCCCGAGCATCCAGGTGACCTGCTGGCCACAAAGGATGATCATGGGCACGCTGTCCATTTGGGCAGTCATGATGCCCGTGACAGTATTTCCAGCACCAGGGCCGGAGGTCACTAGAACAACGGCGGGCTTGCCGGTGGCGCGGGCGTAACCGTCAGCCATGTGAACAGCACCCTGCTCATGGCGGACGAGAATGAACTTCATGTTCGTCTTGACTGTCTCCAGAGCATCGAAGATCGGGATCGCGGCGCCGCCGGAGTAGCCGAAGATGTATTCGATACCGAGATCTCCGAGTGTTTTAATAAGCGCCTGTGCGCCGTCCATTTTGGGTGTGCTCATGTGGGTGATGGTTGAAAATTGCTGTTTCGAGGTCTAGTTTGCCTGCGATGCCTCGATTCGCAATCGAAAGTTTGCCATTTTTTGATTAAAATGACCTTTCGGCCGCTGACAGCTTCTTGAAAATTGTCTTTTTTACCTCAAGTGGACTCGGCTTTCAGGCGAATGATGCCAAACATTGGAGTTTCAGAGTTCAAAACAACATGCTTTTGCCGGATGCGGTTTATCTAGCCAACAATTCGTCGCCACGATAAACCACCCGCTCGATCATGCCCTGCAGGGTTTGGTCAACGAAGGGGGTATTGATGCTTTTGGACTTCATGAAGTCCGGGCTAAACGTGGTGCTACGCGCTGGATTAAAGACAATAAAATCGGCGATACCACCCTCTGTAATAGGCACGGGTTGCAGTTTCATCACGCGGCGTGGCTCTGCGGAGTACCGTTTGACCAGCAGATCCCAGCCAAAGATACCTTTGGAGATAAAGCGATCATAGAGTGAGACTAGCGCTGTTTCTAAGCCCGTGATACCAAAGGGCGCGCTGGCAAAGTCTTGGTTTTTTTCAAACGGGGTATGTGGCGCATGATCAGTGGCGATCACGTCGAACCAGCCGTCAATGAGCCCTTGGAGGAGCTGAGCATTGTCCTCCTTGGTGCGCAG
>JAPLUM010000371.1 GCA_026397605.1 Verrucomicrobiota bacterium
CAATGGCGTCGGCGTCTTCGGCACGCGGGTGGTGATCGAAAATTGCCGCATTCACCACCTGCTCGCCGGCACCTACGAGCAGCAACACGACGCCCACGGCATCACCGGCCGCTGGGGCGATGTCACCATCCGCCACTGCGACATCTCCCACATCTCCGGCGACTGCGTCCAGTTCGATCCAGACCGCAAATCACGCGGCAGCCTCACCATCGAGCACTGCCACCTCTGGGCCGGACCGCTGGAGGCGGATGCGCCTGGGTTCAAAGCGGGCCAAAGTCCTGGCGAGAACGCCTTTGACTCCAAAACCATGCCCGAAGGCGAACGCTGCCGCCTCATCATCCGTCACTGCCATCTTCACGGCTGGAGCCAGCCCTCGCAGATCCAAAATCGTGCCGCATTAAACCTCAAAGAACACATCGAGGCCACCATCGCGGCTTGTGTCTTTGACGACAACGAGATCGCCCTCCGCGTTCGCGGCCCCGGCAGCCGTGGCGACGCCCGCGTGACCATCGAGGACTGCGCTATCTACCGCACCCAGACTGGCGTGCGAGCCGAGGACATGATCGAAAATCTAAAACTCCTCCGCACCGCCTGGGGCGAAGGCGTGAAGGAGCGCATCTCCTTCCACGGTGGCAAAAACCCACCTGGCTTCCAAAACACTGGCGAAACTTCCGCGCCGCCGATTGAAAAGCTGCTGGCGAAGCCTTGATGAGGAATCGCTCGGTAAGCGTTTCGCCGTTCGTCCAGTTCATGACTTGCAGTGGCAATGGCAGGTGCCATCCTAATGCCATGTTGCTTCGTTCTTTCACCAGCCTCTTGATGCTGCTTGCCTGGAGTTCACTGAACTGCTTTGGACAGGAAAACACACCCGATGAAACGAGAAGGAAACTTGAGACCCTGACCCGTGCCACAAACAAGATCGTGGTGACCATCAGCGCCGTGAAGGAGAGCAACTGGCAACGCGAGTCCGCCACTGACCAATCGGGACTAATTGAACGCTTGCAGGCGAAGACGCTGGCAGAGCTGGGTGGAGAACTGAAGCAAACTGGGGTATTGATTCTGCGTCACGGCCAGGAGCGTGGCATCGTGGAAAACTATGACTTCGAGAAAACCACCGACAAGATCATCGCGAAGAAAACCATCCAGGAACTCATCGGCACCGAAGTGCGTGTGGAGAAAGTCGAGACCAAGGAAGTCAGGCTGCGCCTCACCCTGACGCATGACATCCAGCCGCCGCAGATGCAGTCCATGACTTATGCCACGGCGGCCAAAGGGGCGGAGCGTGACAGGCTCAGCGTCACGGCCCCGCGCTTCGAGCGACTACGCTGGCAGGGCGAGGTGATTGCGTCGAAGGACGAGCAGGTGATCGCCAGCTTTCCCTCGCCCAGCGATGCAGAAACACGGCTCGTGGTCTTTCTCCGCGGCGGCAGTGGCAGCACTCCGGCACCGGACGTGGAGATCCGACAGACGATCTATCGCGTTTCGGAGCTGGACATGATCGAGTGGCTGCTGGACGGCGAGACGAGCGATGCAGATATGATCAAACGGCTCCAGGAGAAAGGACGCGCCAGCATGGTTGCACACCTGACCACCTCCACGATGAATAGCACTCGCACGCAGGCGCAGTCGGGTTTCGAATGCTGGCTTCCCACGGAGATGAACCCGGACTACGACGCCTTGCATCAACTGCCCGTCAGCTTTGAAACCGTGCTGGCTGGCACTCGGCTCGAATACTCAGAGGATGTGTGGATCAGCTCCTTCTCGCCGCGCGCTCCACTCGCCGTGCAGTGGCCCACCTCTTGGCTGCGCGTCAGTGATCGCAAGACTTAC
>JAPLUM010000071.1 GCA_026397605.1 Verrucomicrobiota bacterium
CAGCCGGTTTTGTTGCTCTGTTGAGGGCTTTTCGACTCAGTGAGACTCAATCGGCCTCGAGGACGAGGGCGCGACTATCATCTGGTGTGACTGCTCTGGGCATCGATTAAAGCTTTCAAACTTAGCCAACAGCGGGGAGGCTCTTGAAAACCGAGCACTAAGCACTAAAAACCACACGACCGCCAAGAGACAAAATCCTTGCCTTGCCTTTAGCGTCTTCCGCTTCGGCGATCTGGCCGTTGCGGACGTACATTTGGCTCAGGGAAGTCCAGGCGAGTAGGTCGTTGGGCTTGAGGGTGGTAGCCATGAGGCCGGCGCCGATGGCTTCTTTGATTTGTTCGGTTTTCAGCAAGGCCATGCCGAGGGCGTGCCAGCCGTCAAAGAAGTTGGGGTCACGCTCCACGCACTGACGATAGATGACGACAGCTTCTTCGATCTCGCCGACGGCGAGATGGCCATTGGCCTCATCAAAAAGATCTTCGAGAGGCAAGGCGGCGTCAGACATGATCGGGTGGGATCAGGCTTCCAGCTTCACCTGGATACGCACGGCAGCTTCCTTGCGCTTACCGGCGAACCAAGCTTCAAAGAGGCGTTTGCGTTCGTCGCTAGCGTTGCGGTCTTCGGTCGTCTTTCGGAGGGCAGCGCTGTCGTCACGCTTGCGGAGCTCGCGAGCAGAGACATAAACGAGAATGGCTCCGGTATCAGTGTCGATGGCCTTGGTCACGGCTCCTGCTGGAGTCTTCTCGGCTTCAGGTGAGATTTGGTAGGCATTTGGCAGATCAGCCGGTGGCTCGGCGATGCTGAGTTCCTTCACGGGTGCAAGGGTGAGTTTTTTGTCCTTGGCTAGGTCTTCGACTTTCTTGCCAGCCTTCAAGCCGTCGGTGAGAGCCGTGCGGGCTTCATTGACAGCTTTGGACATGGCTTCCTGGGCTTTCTGAGCCACGAGTGTTTCCTTCACTTTGTCTTTCACTTCGGCCAGAGCTTGTTGCTTGGATTCTTCGATCTTGGTGACGGTGAAGATGTAATAACCCTTCGTGCCTTTGACGGGGTCGCTGATCGGACGATGCTCTTTATTGATGGCGAAGATCTGCTTCAAAAGGTCTGCCTCATCTTTGATGGCCTCTGGCGCTGCGTCATTGGTAAAGGCAGACAGGACTTCAGCCTTCACTTTGAGATTCTTGGCAATGTCATCAAACTTGGCCGTTGGCTCAAAGCTCGCGGCATTGAACTTGTTCACGAGTTCTACCTGCTCCTTCAGTTTGGTCTGCTTGTCTTCTTCAGCCTTTTTGGCTACCTCAGCTGCCTTTGGATCCGGTGTCTTTGGATCTGGAGCCGCTGGTGGTGGCACGTCTTTTGGGTTTTCAAAGAGAACATAACTCACAGCACGTTTTTCGGTGCTCTTGTAGCTGTCCTTTTTCTCATCGTAGTATTTCTGGATCTCTTCATCCTTCACCTGGGCAGCTTTTTTGAAGTCTTCGAGCTTAAAGTCGATGGTCTGAATTTTCAGGGTCTGATTGCGGCTAGCATAGGCCTTTTCAGTCTCTACTGGGGAGGGGATGTAGTTTTTGCCGATAAGTTCCTGCACCTTGTTGTAGCCGATGCTGATCTTAGCCACTTCCAGCAGGTCGCCGCCGCTCATACCATACATGCCGAGATTTTGCTGGAGATTGTAGGCGCGCTGAGGGCTGTATTTGCCGTTTTCCTGGAGGGCATTTTGTTTTTCAAGCTCGGCTTTGGCTTCGGCATCACTTGGGTGGATGCCGAGCTCGTCCATCTGACGCTGGAGCACGAGCACGTTATAGACAAAATCGTTGCCCTTGGCTTCTGGCTCCTGAGCTGCCTGGGAAAGACCGAGCAGGTCGTACATTTGCAGCATGTAGATCACTTGCTGATAACGCTGATACTTCTGCATCTCACCGACGCTGTATTCACGACCATAGATGGTAAAGGCAGGATCAGAGGAGGTGGCCATCTGCTCTCCATTGCTAGATTTCCAGCCGCCCCAGACGGAGAAGCTGAGGATGATGATAACGGTCAGGGTGGTGAGAAAGGCACCACGGTGGCGGCGGAAGAATTCGAGCATAGCAGAAAAGTCGGTTGTGAAACGGGCGCGCAAGTAAGCTGTTGCCTTGAAATGGGCAACCGGAAAAAACAATCTCATAGAGACAGGTCTCTGAGAGCGTTTACTTATTTGCTCCAGTCCATCTCACCAGACCCTCTCTATGACGAAGTTTTTATTTCTCAGCCTCCTGACTCTCACTAGCCTGCATGCAGAAGATGATTTGATGCCGATGTTCCAGCCAAACAGCCTCAGTGGCTGGGTAAACGCTAATTGCGCTCCTGAAACTTGGAGCATCAAAGACGGCGTCATCTCCTGCACGGGCAAGCCGACTGGGGCTCTACGAACCGAAAAACAATATGAAAACTTTATCCTAGAGGCCGAATGGCGACATCTCAGTGAAGGCGGAAACTCGGGTATTTTTGTCTGGGGTACGCCCATTAGTTCACCAGGCGTGCCCTTTTTGAGAGGTATCGAGGTGCAAGTGTTGGATCATGGCTACATGAAAAACGCCGATCCTTCCAAGCCACGCTGGTTTACCACTCATGGCGACGTTTTCCCGATCCATGGCGCAACGATGCAGCCGCATGGAGAGCACAACGGCTCGCGTAGCTTCCCAAGTAAAGAGCGTAGCAAGCCGAGCCCTGAATGGAATCACTATCGGATCGAGGCGAACAACGGTCGCCTGACCTTGGCCGTGAATGGCAAGGTGGTCAGCGGTGGTGACAACTGCAACTACCGCAAAGGCTATCTAGCCTTAGAATCCGAGGGCGCGCCGGTTGAGTTCCGAAATGTGAAGATCAAGGAACTGCCAAGCACCCAGGCACCGGCGGAGATGACGGCTCCGTTGGATCAAGGCTGGCGTCCGCTCTATACCGGCACCGACCTCCGTGGGTGGAGAGTCCCTGCGGCTGGAGGCTCGAAGTGGCAGAGCAACGACTGGTCTATCAAATTACTGGCTGGCCAAACCGGCAGCGCATTATGGAGCCAGGATTCCTTTGGCGACTGTGAAGTGATCTGTGATGTCAATCTACCCAAGGACGTGGATCTTAGCAAGCCAGCCGCTGGGCTCTGCGTCCGCGGGCTCAGCCACCCGCTGGTCATTTTTGGAACTGGAGGAAAAGCGCCTGTGGTACTCGGCCCAGATCAAATCAAAGCAGGCAGGTGGTATCGCATCAAGACCCTTCTAAATGGCAACAGCGCCAAGGTGACCATCACAGAAGCCCAGGACGCTAATCCACAGACCTTTGAAGTCACTGTCGATCATGGTGCGACTGGCAGCATTGGCTTGGCGGATCTTTCTCAAACAGTGAGTTACGCCAACATCTTCGTGCGCCAGTTGTAGAATCTAACTGAGTCGGTTAGATTTCTGCAAATGCCTCAGACAACGATTCAGGATTATCAAGACACCCCTGCCCTGCGCGGTGAGCTGCTCGATTTCCTGAACCGCACGGGCAAACCACCCACAGAGACGTGTACCTGGGAGGCACGCTTGCGTCACTGGTGGGATGAGAATCCTCACGCACAGCTGCATCCCCTGCGTGGTTACATCCTCAGACATGAAGAGAGAATCGTGGGTTATGCTGGGGCCATCCCGACATCCCACTCGATCCAGGGCCAACGTTTCCCGACTGTCTGCGCCACGACGCTCAGGGTCGATCCTGAACATCGCAAGGGAGCCGTGCAGATACTTTTAAAAATGCGCGCTTTGGCCACAGAAGTCATCGTCACACACACCACGGCAATCCCAAAGTTAAGGGAGACCTTAGCTCATATGGGAGCCCGTGCGGAGGTCCAAGTGAAGAGATTTCTGTTCCCAACAGGCCGCCAAGCCTCCTTTCTGAGAATGCATGATTCCTGGCCACAACTCGGCCCCCATCTCAGGCTGACCCAGAACTTGGATGCAGTGAAATCCATCGCTCCGCTATCTCGAACGCAGGACAAAATTGAAAAATGGATCTGCCCGGAGTCTCTGCGCTGGCAAATGAGCACGCCGATGTATGCGTTCAACTTTATGGGTGCTGTGGATGCTGATGGCGCACTGCATGCCTTTTTGATTCTGCAAAATAGGCCGCGAACCTTTCGCCTTCTTCAAGCCTGGGACGTCGTCGAAGCCTGGACTGCTCATGAGCATCCTGACCAGATCCATGCCCTCCTTGGCTGCCTAGTGCGCAGGCCCAGCCTTCTGAGCCCAAATCTAAACTGGCTAACCGCTGCCACATTCCCTGGAGACCCCACTTGGACCGCCGCTCCTCATTTGATCTCCAGGAAGCAAACCGTCTGCCACTACTTCATGCTGCCGGAGGCTCTCCGTGATCTCCCCAAACACACGGTCATGGCCGAAGGCGACCTAGTTTTGTAAATGAGTCATCAAACTACTTGCAGACAAGCCTTCCCGCCCCACAATCCGCCCTGCCCATTTTGCACGGATAGCTCAGTGGTAGAGCGGCTCGTTTACACCGAGTTGGTCGGGGGTTCGAATCCCTCTCCGTGTACCATTTTCACCGATAGCGTGATAATCCGTGCAGATACTCCTGTGCTAAAGCAGATGTAGGCTTCTGAAAGAACTGCTCAGAAGGAAAGGACTCTTCAACTCGGCCTTTGGCCAGAAAGACGATCCAATCGGCGACTTTGCGGGCAAAACTAATCTCGTGAGTGGCCAGGACGATCTGTTGACCGCCTTCTGCCAGCTCGCGGATCACGTCGAGCACCTCGCCAGTCATGACAGGATCGAGGGCGGAGGTGGGTTCATCCAACAAAAGTAGGTCAGGCTTGGGTGCCAGGGCGCGGGCGATGGCGGCACGCTGCTGCTGACCACCAGAAAGCTCAGCAGGGCGTTTATGATGGTGTTCGGCCAAGCCCAGACGCTGCAATAACTCCAAAGCACGCTCTTTGGCCATTGGCTCGCTGTATCCATGCACGGCACACAGTGGAAGGACAATGTTTTGCAAGGCACTGAGATGCGGAAAGAGATTGTATCCCTGAAAAACGAAGCCGTTTTTCCGCAGGGATTTCAAGGCCCCCTGGGGATCATGAGGCAGAGGTTGATCATTGACGACGACTTCACCCGACTCGGGTAACAGCAGGCCTCCAAGCACACGCAGTAACGTAGACTTTCCGCCACCACTCGGCCCGAGAAGGGCGACGACTCGGGCATCATTGCCAGTCTGAAACGTGGTGCCATCCAGAGCTAGGAAGCCGCCATAGTTCTTCGTCACTTGGCGAGTCTCAAGTTTCATAAGCGAATCTCCTCTCTAACTTCCGCGCATACCAGGAAAGTGGAATCGTGACGATCAGATAGGCCACAGCCAGAGGCAGATAGCCCTCTAGCGCAGTGTAGCTGCTGCTATTCATGATGCGGACTTTCTGCACCAGCTCCTCGATACCGATCACTGACAGCAGAGACGAATCTTTAATTAGGGAGACCATCTGCCCGGTCGTCCCCGGCAAAGCTCGGCGCACGGCCTGGGGGATGATGACATACCGATAGGTCTGAGCGGTATCAAAACCAACTGCACGTGCGGCCTCACGCTGGCTGGCACCGATGCTTTCCACCGCTCCGCGGAAAATCTCGGCCAAATAAGCGCCCTCAAAGCAGCCGAGTAAAACAGTACCCACCACCAGAGGATCACCCACATGCAGAGCCGTGGCGACGATGTAATAACCGAGCAAAAGCTGCACCAGCAAAGGCGAGCCCCGCAAGATCTCGACGATGCCAGTACTGAGCAAATGCACAGGCGTGCAGGTAGAGCGCCGCCCGATCATGAGGGCAAATCCGACCACGATACTGACCACCATGGCCCCCAAAGAAATCCCGAGTGTGGTCAGCCAGCCGCGGACAAACTGGGTGCGGTAACTCCACACTGAGCTCCAATTCCAAGTGTAATGCACGGCAGCAAACATGACGTAAAGCCCCAAAGACACGACAAGCACCAGAGCAAAGCTCCAGAGCAGGCGATGGGCAGGGCGGTTGGTCATGAAATGGGTGCAGTAGCAGTGATATGTGCGTCTAGCATGAAACGTGCTCAGACTCTAGGGATCTTTAGATTCCACCTTTACTTCCTCCTCATTTTCAATTCTCAGCGGAATCTCTAATGAACCTGCGGTCTGCGCTGGCTGAGTTTTCAAAAAATCAGTCACTCCTGTGGCAATACCCCGCGTCAGGGAAGCCTGGTAATCAGCGCGCTTTAATTTAGCTGACTCTTCCGCATGCGTCAGGAATCCACACTCAACCAAACCAGCTGGCCAGGATGTATGGGTGACTACAGCATAATTTTTGGCTTTGATGCCACGATCTTCTGCTTTGGATCCCAGACAGGCCTGCTTCTGAAGACTGCGAGCCAACATTTCGCTGGCATCACGACCACGAGTCCCCTTCACTACTCGGCGAGCAGCCAGGGATTTTTGCTCGGCATAATAGGTCTCGATACCATTCACACTCGGCGTATCGCTGGTGTTAAGATGCAGGCTGACAAAAATAGCCGCTTTGGCATCAGCGGCGATTTTGCTGCGCTCTTCTAGCTCAACAAAAACATCACTATCGCGGGTCATTTTCACTCGCAGTCCGAGATCCTGGAGATGATCGCGGACTTGGCGGGCTAAGGTAAGACTGAGAGATTTTTCAATCAGGCCTCCAGCCACCGCACCGCCATCATGCCCGCCGTGCCCTGCATCCACCACGATCAGCGGAGCAGACTCCAGCTCCCAAGGGCGGATCTGCACAGTGGGAACAGCCTCAAGCCTGAGCGCCAGCCAACCGAGAGCCGTCACCGACACCGCAAATGCGGCATAGGAGGCCGCAGATCGAGCGATAAAGGCGAGTTTAGAGACCCTAGAAGACATGCGAGAACTGATTTTTTGAAATTTTATACGGGAATTTTAAAAATTAACTGGAGTGAACTGTTAAATAGACTAAACTAATAGCATGAAAGCACGGTACTTCGCAA
>JAPLUM010000025.1 GCA_026397605.1 Verrucomicrobiota bacterium
GGCAGTGGCGTCGGGTCTTTTTCATTCATCGGCACCGCCGGGCGGATCACCACACCCACGTGCATGTTGGCTTTTTCCATGTTGAGCAGCTGACTGACGGTGACGAACTGGTAGCCCTTGGCCAGCAGCTGATCGAACATAGACGGCATCGCCTGAATGGTCGGCGGATGGATGTCATGGGCCAACATGATGGCTCCTGGGCGGGCACCACTGACCAGACGACTGGTCACTACAGACACACCTGGGCGGCGCCAGTCCTGCGGATCGACCGACCACATGATCGTGCTGTAGCCAAACTCGGAAAACATCATCTGCTTCACCCTTGTATTGATCGCCCCATAAGGAGGGCGGATCAGATGCGGGCGGTAATTGGCAGCGGCTACTAGGGCGTCTTCACTTTGTTGCAGTTCCGTGCGGATCTGCGCATCAGAGCGGCTGGTCAGGCTGCAATGCGTCCAGGTATGATTGGCAACTTCATGGCCCTCAGCGATCATCCGGCGGATGATGTTCGGGTACATCTGGGCATTTTTGCCGATGACAAAAAACGTGCATTTGATGTTACGAGCCTTCAGGATGTCCAGCAGCTTCGGCGTTAGAGACGGGTGCGGGCCATCGTCAAAAGTCATCGCCACGACAGGCTGGGTGATGTTGACTTGGGAATAGCTGACCTTGGCTCCCGCAGGCGGCACCGTCGGCATGGAGGAAGGATTATTCATCCGTTTGGCCAGAGGATTGTCCTGCATCATCGCATCCTGCACCTGCGTGGCCTTCTGCGCATTGGCCAGAGCCGCGGCAGAAGGTTGCTTGTCAGGGGATGAGGAGCAGCCAGCGCTGCCCATGAGGATGCCGAACCAGAGACTAAGATACATGCGTTGAGAAATCACAGCGCGGAGAGTACAGGCTCAATTCATTTAGGAAAGCCTGAATTTTGTGGAAAATGGAAGAAACGAAGAGCTTTCTGCCCCAATGAGCACAAGATAGACGTGATCAATAGCCTTGTATCATCTGAAAATGGCGGCACACTTCTTCCGCCTCGGTCCAGCTAATTGTTAAGCCGAGAATCGCACCGGGTTCCTTTCATCTCGCCGTATCATCGGTGAAGACGGGGTTAATCGAAGGTCGTTGCGGCAACTTGAACGGAGTTCCGCCATCATGAAAAATCATAAAAGCGCCACCCAGTGGCCGCTTAGCAAACGCCCCCATCTAAACTCAGAGAGCGCTCTCGCCCGAATGGGCGATGGTGAAGTATTGAATGCGCGTCAAAATGCCCTCTTGCCTCTCCCTCCACATCTTACACAGGAAATGACCAGCGCAGCCATTGCGGTTATCCAAAACAAACTGAATCTCACTCCGCGCCAGTCGGAGGTCTTGTATTGGATGGCAGAGGGTAAAACCAATGAAGAGATCAGCATCATCCTGGAATGCAGCTTCTTTACCGTGAAATCCCATGCCAAGGCCATCTTTCGGTTGCTGCAGGTGGACAGTCGTACCGCTGCTGCTGCTTTTGCCCACCGGGCCTATGCCAAAGAGCAGAGTTGATCGTTGTTGGTTAGTCT
>JAPLUM010000733.1 GCA_026397605.1 Verrucomicrobiota bacterium
CGATCTGGCCAAAAGCTCGTTCATCGAAGCTAACAATGAACTAGCCATCATGGACAACACCAAGAAGGACCTGCTCTACGACCTAGCGCTCGTTTGTGAAAAAATGGGCGACAAAGACGGTTACCTGGAAGCCCTCAAAGAGATCTACAACAACGACTACGGCTTCAAAGACGTAGCCAAGCGTGTGGAGTCCTCTTACGCGTAGAGTTTTCTCCAAAACCTATCTGAACCTCTGTGCTACTCCGTGGCCTCTGTGGTAAATCCGCATTGGCTACGACAGAGGGCACAAAGAAACACAGAGGTTTTGCAAGAGGGTCGCTAATCCTAAAAACCAGTTTCATGTTTAAAGTTCAAGGTTCCAAGCCCTGATTTAGAGAACTTGGAACGTGAAACCTGAAACCCGGTTTAGGCGAATCTATTCAGACCAAAGCCGACTTTCCAGGCTCATGGTCACTTGCCGCTGTAAGGACGTGCCCGTGGGATGTCGTCTGAGGGGACGCCGAAGCGGATGGTTTCTTCGAGGATGGTGGAGCGACTAGCTTCGATGTGATTCGGGCTATCGAGTGAGTCGGTGGAATTGATGATGCGTGGCTGGATGAAGATGAGCAGTTCTTCACGCTTGGTGGTCTTGCTCGTGGTGCTGAAGAGATGTTTGAGGACGGGCACTCGGCGCAGGAAAATGGCTCCGTTTTCACCATCGCTAGTGCGCTCCGTGACCAGACCGCCAAGCACGACAGTAGAGCCGTTTTTCACGGTCACGGTGGTCAGCAGTTCCTGGGTGCCGATGGTTGGAACGGTGTTTCCAGAGATGTTTTGTTGCCCAACGATGTTGTCATTGATCTGGGCGATACGCAGGGTGACTTCGTTGTCTGAATTGATCAGCGGCACGACTTCCAGCTTCAGAACGACATCACGATAATCAATGCTGGCACTGGTCGCGGCGATGTTGCCGACACCTGCATTGGAGAGAATGTTCACCGGCACGGCAATGCGTTGACCGCTGGAGATGATAGCCTTGACATTGTTCGTGGTGTACATGCTCGGGCTGGAGAGGACTTTGAAGTTGTTGTTTCCGTCCATTAGATTGATGTAGCGGCTCAGGGACCCGAGCTGGCCATACAGGCTCATGTTTGAGGCAGATAGACCTTCGCCATTGAATGGCAGATTGATGGCACCTGCGACCGTCGTCGAGGTCCCAGTCCCCGAGGTGAGTGACTTATCGCGCACGGTGAAATCATCCAGCATCTTCAGGAAGTCGAAGCCATACTTGTAGTCTCCGCCCAGGCTGAGCTGGCCGATGATGGTGCTGATGTATACCTGCTGCGGACGCACGTCCATTTCCTCAATGAGCTGATCAATGATCTGAATGTGCTCAGGAGAGCCGCTGACGACGAGGCTGTTGGATTGTGGGTCTGCGATGAGCAGTGTCTTCCCCACGATGATGGATTCAGGGGCTGAGATAGCCTCTGGGTCATCCAGCAAGCTGCGATTTGCATTGCTGTTTTGGCCGCCAAAGCCGCCGCCGCCGAAACCATTCTGCTGCCCACCAAACCCCCCATTGAAGCCGCCATTCAAACCACCGCCGTTATTGCTGCTTCGCCCCGCATCCGTAGAGGGAGTATTAGAACTGCCGCTTGGACGGCGGCGACTACTGCTGCTACCGCCTCCACCTTGGCCTGCGCCACCGCTTTCATTCTGGATGTCTGTATCTTTCGCTAGGGCATTGTAGGCCACGGAAAGGAAATCACCGACATCAAGGAAATTTAGCTTCTTCTTCAGGAAGGTGACGCTGTCAGACTGCATGTCCAGCTTCTCCACCAGTCCACGGATGTAGGTGATATCCACTGGTCGTGCGATGACGAGCAGACTGTTGGTTCGGCGATGTGGGATGACTTTGACTTTGGCCACGCTGGGATTGGTATTCGCCGTGTTGGCTGCGCCTGCTGGATTCGCGGCTACAGCTCTGGCTCCGTTCGGGGCAGCGGGTGCGGCGGCAGGCTGGGAGGCTGTCGCACTGGCCGATTCGGCCTTTTCCTGCTCCTCATAAATCTCATTGATGATCTCGGCGATGCTCTCTGCATCGCTGCGCTGGAGTTGGATCATTTCATTGGCAATCTCTGCGGGTGGCACGTCGATGATTTGTGCCATTTCATAGATGCTGCGTATGGTGACGCTGTTTTCCGTGATCACGAGGGCCGCCGCATTTTTCATCGGCATGATAGCGCCGTAGGTGTGCAGTTTGATGACTTCCTGAAAAGCCTTCGCTGCCTCTTCTGGGGAGATGTGTTCTAATTGCATGACGTAATGGCAGAGCTCTTCCTTCACCGGTAGGTCTTGGATCGATTGATAAACCTTCAGGCCCTCAGGAGTCGGGCTCTTTCCGCCACTGTGATGGATGAGTTTAACCGTCTTGGCATCCACGGGGATGATGGCATAACCATTGAGGATGAGCGTGGCTTCGATGAAAGCTACCGCCTCAGCGCGCGTCAGTGGATCAGGGGCCACGATCCGCAATGGTTCACCAGCCAGAGATGAGTCGAGGATGAATTTTTGCCCCGTGATCTGGGTGTAAAAAGGGATTATGGCCTGAACCGGCGTATTGGGAAAGTTTACTTTGATCGTGGCACCGTCCTCAAAGCCAGGTGCTTTAGGCTCATCCGCATTCAGTGCGGCGGTGAAACTAGCCACAATGATCCAGCCGCAGATTCTCGCAAGAGAACGGCCAAGGGGGCGGAAGTTGGAAGGAAAGAGAGTCATAAGACAATATGACTATAATTACCATATCGAATATGGCAAATAGAATATTCAGATCTATTAACATTTAACAAAGTAAGAAATTTGTCAGTTGAGCGGCGTGGAGGTAGGGCGTGCGAAGGTAGAGCGGCTGGTCCTCCAGCTGCCGTCGATTGCCCCACGATCAGAAAATGCTGTTTCTAGTTTCATGACATAAAAACCAACGACTTGCGGCTGTAGAACCCCACATTTTTTACGTACCAACATTGGTCTGTAAAGTCCTGATTTAGAGAATTTGAAACGCGTAACTAGAAACTTGGAACTCGCTTTACGATGATCACCGATATCCGTTACCAACCGACCGGTTGAGTCCAGGCCTGCTGCTTTTGACCTGGGGCATAGGGATTGGTCATGACCTGATCAGAAACGATGATCGCGCGGACATACAGCTCATTGCCAGTGAGTTCGTAGTGCGGCTCCAGGCTATCGCTGCTGCCCAGAAGGATGCCGATGTCTGCGCCATGCTGAAGGCGGATCGGCTGGGGATCTCCGGAAGGTGCAGGGACTTCTTTCACCGCGCGGTCATAGCCTTTGCGGGTGCCACGGAACTCAGTGCGGTATTTCACGTTAGGTTCTGGGCGGATTTTCAGTTGCAGTCGGCGGCTGGATGGATCGAAATGGATGTCGTCCAAACTGACGCCTGTGGAAGAATAGAAAGCACCCTTTTGCATGGCGGTGACGAGAGAGTCGGCGTCGAGTTTAGCCGCGTGGACCATGACCCAGCCGCGCCCAGGTGTGACCGTGCCTCCGTGGTAATTGTGGCTGTCATCCGTGGCCAAGCCAAAGAGCGGTGGCTGTTTCAACTCGCTGATGCGGATGGTATTAGCGATGTCCCAAATACGCTCATGGGTGGAGTCCACACGGTCAGGATGGCCCTCATTCAGCGTGCCAGGATGGCCATTGAAGACTTCAAAGAAACGATCTTCGATCACATGAGCCAGATCATCCGCTGTGAGTGCCCATTTGAAGTTCGGGTGATTGATGTGGGCCATGATCGGCTTGCCTGTTTTCGCAGCCTGCTCAGCCACCGCTTGCAGATTGGCGCGGATGGTTTCTCGGATGGAAACGAGATCCTTCACCGGCTGGATCGCCGTGGTGACATTGATGGCATTGATATGAATCGGCGCTTTGCCAAAACCGGCGCTGATTTCCTCTGCCTGTACCAGCAGGAACTTGCCGGGTTCTTCCAGCTTCGGCCGGTAGTCTTCCAGCGTTTTGAGACGGACCTCCGTTTCCCCAGTGGCATTGTTGCGTGTCTCCACCCACTCGATACCGAATCGGTTTTTGTATTTATCCAGCACCTTCGGTCCCAGCGCGATCTTCTTTTTCTCAATCACAGATTCCTTCACCCAGCGTTCTCCCGCAGCCAGGGTGTTATGATCAGACAGCGCCAGGAAATGGTACCCTTGCTCTTTATACCAAGCCGAGATCATGTCTGGGAAGTCATTGCCATCACTCCAGAGCGAGTGTGCATGTGTGTTCCCCTTGAACCAGCGCAGCTCTTCAGCCAGGAGTAGGGAAGGAAAAAGGAAGGCAGCAATTAGGATGAATCTCATAGCACTTCCCCTTGAACGCTGCTCAAGCGACTGAACAATCACCCTCCATGTTAGATCGCCTTGAAATTGCCCTGAACAACACACGCCGTCATTTGCTGTCTTTGCAAAATGAGGGCGGTTATTGGGAAGGGGAGCTGTCTAGCAGCGCGCTGAGTACGGCGACGGCGGTGGTGGCTCTGCATGGGGTGGATGCGGTGAGTCATGCCGCTTTGATCGAAGCTGGGGCGGGCTGGCTGGTGGCGAATCAGAATGCCGACGGTGGCTGGGGTGACACGACGATCAGTAAGAGCAATCTTTCCACCACGCTGCTGTGTTGGAGCGCGCTTTGTAGGCTCGTTCGCCAGAACGAGGTGGGGGATCTACTGGCGGCCCCAAGCCCGCACTCTGGCGAGTGCGCCTACGGGCGTAGGATCGTTCGCCAGAACGAGGAGGATGAGAGTGCCGTAAGCCCATCGGAAGAACGTATTCTGGCGAATGCGCCTACAGCCATCATGCGCGCCGAAGGCTGGATTAGCTCTCAGGTCGGCTCGCTTAAGCCAGAGGATATCATGCGGGCGGTGATTGGGCGTTATGGGAAGGATAAGACTTTCTCCGTGCCGATCCTGATGCTGTGCACCATCTGCGGCACGCTGGGGGAAGACCGCATTCTGGCGAATGCGCCTACGGTGGAAGCTTGGCGGCGTGTTCTACCTCTGCCTTTTGAGCTAGCGGCGCTGCCACGCTCTTGGTTTGGGGCGGTGGGCATGCCGGTGGTCAGTTATGCGCTGCC
>JAPLUM010000689.1 GCA_026397605.1 Verrucomicrobiota bacterium
AGTGCTTCATTTCCGTCAATGCATCGACCTTGAAGGTGGTCTGATCATTCGCGGTGGAGCCGGGTTTACCCTCCATGAGGGCGTCTCGACTGAACTCGCTGGCGATGATGATGAGGGTGCGATCCAGCAATCCTTTAGCCTCTAAATCCCGCACGAGTTGGGCGATGGGAAGGTCGATCTCTTTGTGCAGGGTGTCCACGGTGGTGTGGCCGTCTTTGTGGGTGTCCCATTGAAAGAAGGGCACATACTCGGTGGTCACTTCCACAAATCGGGTGCCGGCTTCGATGAGGCGACGAGCCAGTAGGCAGCCTCGACCAAAGCGGCCAGTGTCATACTTGGCGTAGCTCTCCTTGGGCTCCAGGGTGATGTCGAAGGCGTCCCGTTCTTTGGCGCTGAGTAGGCGATACGCGTTGTCCATGCTGCGGAGCATGGACTGCTGCTGATAGTCGCTCATGACCTCTCGGTTCGGGCTTTGATCGACGAGCTTGCGGAAGAGTTTATCACGATTGGCAAAGCGCTGTGCATCCATGCCTTTCGGTGGCTTGACAGACTGAGCTGCTTCTTCTGGATAAGGCAGATTCATGGGGCCGAACTCGCTGCCGAAAAAGCCTGCGGTGGTGAAGGCTTTGAGCTCTTCGCTTTCACCCACGCCTTCGAGTCGTTGGCCGATGTTGATGAACGGTGGCATCACCGAGTTACGTGGGCCGAGCACTTTGGCCATCCAGGCACCGATGTGTGGGCAGGCTACGGTCTGCGGCGGCACGTAGCCGGTATGCCAGTGATACTGATGACGGCTGTGTAAAAAGCTGCCTAAATCTGACAGCTGTATTGATAGCCGGGAAGGTGCTGAGCATTCTTTTCACTTCGAGCCCCTTTTCAAAAGGTAGGTAGCCTTTGGGATCAAAGGTATCTGGGGCTGCCATGCCGCCAGCCATCCAGAGCAAGATGCAGGCGTCAGCCTTGGCCGGCGGATGGGTCACCGATTCACCAGTTTTACCCCAGATTGCTCGTGGCTCGCCTGTCATCCACGCAGCAGTGCTAGCCGCAGCGAGTTTTTTGATGAAGTCGCGGCGGACGATGTGCTCTGGCAGTGAGGGGTCGATTTCCATGTTCAGTCAAGAACGTGGCGAGCGGGTGTGAAGTTGCCAAGAAGAAAGCACTCAGGCCCCCAAGCTCAAATACTCCCTCACGGTGTGATTCATGGCACGTCGAGCCGGTGGGAAGGCGCTGGCTACATGAGTGAGGGTGTCATCCAGCGCAAACTCGCCTGCCAGAGCATGACGTCCTGCGGCCTCGAGATGACTGACGACGACTTGCTCATAATACTCCACATCCGGCGCACCTCGGCGCTCAGCCCGATGGTGTAAAAAGTCGGGATACAGACTGGTCAACACCAGGAATTGATTGGCGCACTGCACATGGATGAAAAAGCGCTCATGCGGGCCTGCATTTTCCAGGGCGGAAATGTAGTCGATGCTGTAAAGGCTATCCAAGCGATGCGCAGGTAGCTTTTGCTCAGCGGTGGCTGGCAGGCCAAAGTCAGCACAGACCACGGCCATGTAATCTGCCACTTCCAAGTCCTCGACACCAGCGCGCTTGAGTGTATGCCGAACCAGGACAAAGAAGAATAGTTCAGGCGACAACATGCCGGCCTTTCGATTGATCAGCATGGCTTCAAAGAGCTTCGGGTGATCCAGGATCATCTTCACCGCTTCGGGGTCATCCAGAAGAGCGACGATGCCGTCACGATCCTTTTGAGTGAGAGCGAGCGCGTCGCGTATAAACTGCCAGTCGGTGGCAGTGAACCGATACCAACAACCAGGCCGGGGGAATCGAGTCATCATAGAATGGGATTGGGTTTTCTAAGATGTCTTCAAGCATGGGTCATGCCAGAAAGCATCACGGATATTCTGATACGGCTGGATGTGACTTTGTTCAGATTCATTTTTGGCTACTTTATTTCGAAAGAAAACCTTCTTTCGAAAACGCACTTCTGATAGCCTGCGCTCATGAAATCACTTTTCATCCTTTTGCCGTCCGCGCTTTTGGTGCTCAGCGCCTGTGAAATGCCGCCTGATACAGAAGGTTATCCGCGAAGAACCAGCGGCTATAAATCGCAAGAGCGCGATCATGGATCGGCTGGCATCTATTCCATGGGTGGAACCAGTGCGGCCAATCCTCCGATCAAGCCAGGAGAGACCTCGGCTGCTTATCAGGAGCGGCAGCGGCGCCAGCAGCGTGACAGCCTGCCAGATGCTCAGGTGCTGTATCAAAGCACGGCCTCAGATGTCTTTGGACGTACCACGAATACGGGTGTCATGCAGCAGAGTGGTGGTGTGACGAGGGAAGTCTTCATTGGCAATCAGCCGGTTTATCCTGACCAATCCATTTATCCGCCCAATCAATACAATGGCACGCTTCAGCCGGGCTACGTGCCTGCCGGCACCACGGCCGTCTATGACCCCGTGACGGGCCGTGTCATTCCAGTGCGCAGACACTGAATGCCGCAGCCACCCCAAGAGGCATTAGGCTCAGCGCGTGATTGCAGTGAGTTTTTTACAGTCGCTTTACAGACATCTTCCCAACCCTGCCGGAAACATTCCCCGCCAACCCCACTTACCATGCGTATTCCCCAAGCTCTCTTCACCCTGCTCTTTGCCGCGACGCTGGCTGCTCAAGAAGCAAGTCCACCCATCACGGATACTCGAGTGCCCACCGTCGAACGCGAGCGCACCGTGTATGTGCCATTTGATGAGTTGGAGAAGGTCTTCAAAGATGGCGGACAAGGCGTGTTTCTGCCGTATCGCGAGTTTCTGGATCTCTGGAATGAATTGACGCTTAAACGTGAAAAGGAAGACAACCCACCGCCTGCGGATGCGGTTCTGGCCAAGGCAGAGTACAGCGGTCGTGTCGAAGGGGAGAGCTTGATTCTTGATGCCAAAATCACCGTGGAGAGTTTCAAGAAAGGTTGGGTTCTATTGCCACTCGTGGATCGAGGGAACGCAGGCATTGGTGAAGCTGAAACTGGGAAAGCCGTGCTCAGGTCGAAGGCTGATGGAGCCGATCTTTTACTGCCAGAAAAAGGCGTCTATGAACTCACGCTGAAGATTTATGCACCCATCCTTCGTCGTGATGGCAAAAGCTACGTCACGCTGAATCTGCCACGCGCTGCTGTGTCCAGGCTGAATGTCAGCGTTCCTGGCACTGGGCTGGATTTTACACTGAATCCAGCTGCAGCTTACACCACGCAGATTACAGATGGGCTCACGCAATTCTCCTGCTTTTTTGGCAGCGGTGCCCAGCAAGAGATCGCCTGGGGAACCGCGCAGGCGGTGACACAAATGCAGCCACTCTTGCTAGCGAGCACGAAGATGAATACGAAGATCGGCGTCAGTTCTGTGAGCACGCAGGCAGACATTGGCTTCCGCATTTTACGCGCAGCAGTCAGCGATTTAAAAATCAAACTGCCGAGCCAGCAAGAAGTCCTCGGCGTCACTGGAGCTGGGATCAAAGAATGGAAGCTGGAAGCGGCAGGTGCTCAAAAGACGCTCGTCATCATTCCCGAGAAACCTTTGAAAGACGACTACGCTATCAAGCTGCAGCTCGAAGCTCCCATCCCAGTCCTGCCAGCCGAAGTGCGTGTGCCAGAGATCGAGATCGTCGGTGCAGCGCAGACCAGTGGCGAGGTCACACTCACTAGCGAGGACCAGATAGACTTCACCCCGAAGACGCTGACTGCTGCTGCACGCAGTCAAAAGGCTGGCTCAGGCAGTGTCTTTCGTCTGCTGCGCCAGCCGTATGTGCTGACGCTGGATGTCACAGAAGCCAAGCCTCAGGTGGAGGTCACCAGTGCCAGTCGAGTCGAGATTCAGCGCGACTTCACCCGACTGCAAACCACGCTCGATTATGCGGTGCGTCGGGTCGGACTATTTGATCTGAAAATCACCTTACCCGCAGGTCTAGCCCTGAGTGAGGTCAAAGGCAGTGACATCAGCGAATGGAAGTTGGACAGCAGCGCCACGCCTGCCGTGTTGAATGTGAAATTGAATCAGCAAAAATTCGGTAGCTTTCAAATCACGCTCACAGGGCGGCAAGTGCGCACGGCTCTGAGTGATGTGACTTTGCCTGTGCTTCAGCCGCAGGACGTCACACGTCATGAGGCCAGCGTTGGTGTGGCGGTCCATTCCAGCCTGGAGACGAACACACAAGCTCTTGGCGACTTCCAGCAAGAAGATGTCTCTGCCTTGCCTGCTAGCCTCCGCCAAAGTCAGAGCAATGCCATCCCTGAAAGCAGCCTCGGATTCCGCTATCGAGATGCTGCAAAGCCCGCCGTGCTAGCCCTCAAGAGCCGCAGCTCACAGGTCAGTGTGGAGGTGCTAACGCTGGTGGAAGTGCGTGAGCAATCCACCCGACACAACTGGACGCTGGCCTTTGATGTGGCCTATGCAGCGGCAGATCGTTTTGTGTTAGCTGTGCCAAAAAGCATCGCCGCAGATATCCGTCTGATTGATCCGCTGGTGAAGGAAGTGAATAAAACGTACGCCCCTACCACCCCACCGACTTTGCCTGACCTAGCCAACTATGTGCTCTGGGAAGTCGTGCTGCGCGGAGAGACGCTCGGTGCTTTTTCACTGAGTCTGAATCTGGAAAAACCAGCCCCAATTGAGCAGGGAAAAACAGGCACCGTGGAGATGTTGCAGGTGCATGTGCCAGGAGTTTTCCAGGAAACTGGCATGGTTGCTGTAGTGAAGGCTGATAGCCTGGAAATCCGCAAGTCCGATGCTGAAACACTGGAAGAGATCGACTCGCGTGAGCTGCGTGCCGAGATCCAGCGGCCTGGCGTTTTCCTAGCCTATAAATACCGCAGCCTGCCCATCAAGCTCAGCGTCGAGCTCGCTC
The DNA here is from genome assembly GCA_026397605.1 of Verrucomicrobiota bacterium. Taxonomy (GTDB): domain Bacteria; phylum Verrucomicrobiota; class Verrucomicrobiia; order Verrucomicrobiales; family Verrucomicrobiaceae; genus Prosthecobacter. The sequence goes on from JAPLUM010000689.1 coordinate 4,900, forward strand.
GCAATAGTTTCTTAGCCGTGCCGCAGGCTGTCATCACTCATGCAGATCTGCTCACCGCAGTGGCCACTGACCGCGCTCAAACAACGGAGGCTCTGTATTGGGTGCGCAATAATGACCTGCAATTCCTTGTCGTTCGCCTGCCCAAAGGCGCACGCATTGTCAGCGACGTCTTCGTTTCCCGCGAGCCCCAGCAGCCGATGCGTCGGGATGGCAGCGACGATCTACTTGTGCGTCTTCCCAGCGGTAACAGCTCACGCGAGGCCATTCCTGTGC
>JAPLUM010000160.1 GCA_026397605.1 Verrucomicrobiota bacterium
ACAATCAATAACTACAAAACGCTCTACCGATATAGCATCACCTTTGGCAGGCCAGTGGCGAGTTCCTGCATTTTCAGCTCAGGAATGACTCGTGGTGTGCCGGCGTGAGTGCCCATGAGGACGGTGGCTTTGCTGCCGTGAATCAGCGTGCCGCCATCAGGGAAGGCGCGTTCGCTATCGAGATCCTGCGGGCGTTTCAGGGCGTGATCTTTGCCGTGATACCAATACAGCTTGAACTCACCGCGAGTCGCAGTGGCGGGGAAGGTGAAGGTGATCTTGACGGTCGATGGGAACGAGAGCTTGCTCGGTCCTGTGGATTCGATCTCGACGCGGCTGGGGCAGTCGAGACCCCAGATGTGATACGGCGCGTCCATGTTATGACAAGCCCAGTCGCCAAGCGTGCCATTGCCAAACTCAAACCAGCCGCGCCATTTCGCGGGCAGGTATTTGGAGCTGTGAGGCACCATCGCGGCAGGACCGATCCATTGATTCCAATCAAGTCCTGCGGGCACCGGCTCCTCTGCTGGGCGCTCGGCGGTGTGGCTCCACATCGGACCAGCCCAGCAGTGCGCCTCATTCACATCGCCCAGGATGCCAGCTTTCACCCACTCTTCGAGCATGAGAATGCCGCCGCCAGAGTGGCCTTGATTGCCCATCTGGCAGGCTAGCTTGGTTTGCTTTTCCAAGGCCATCAAATCACGCGCTTCACCGATGCTATGGGTGAGCGGTTTCTCCAAGTAGATCGGCTTTCCAGCGAGCATGCAGGTCTTGCCGTTGAAGTGGTGCGTGTGGTCTGGCGTGGAGATGATCACGCCATCGATGCTCTTGCCATGCTGATCCAGCATCTTGCGGAAGTCAGAGACAAAGGGCACGCTGGGATTGGCCTTGCGTGCCTCGGCAGCGCGGTCTTCATGCACATCGGCGAAGGCGGCGAAGTTCACCAGATCATTCTGCTGAAGGCTCTGGACGGCGTGCCAGCCTTTGCCTCCCGCCCCGACGAAGGCGATGTTGAGCTTCTCATTGGCTCCCGATTTAGTGAGGAAGTGACGACGATTGAGCATGGCTAGATGGGTGAAGAAGGGTGGACAGGGATTAGCGGGATGGTTTGAACCAGATGTTACGGAAGCGACCGGGATTGAGGTGATCCTGAAATTTGAGAGTCCCTGCTTGAATCGGGTTCTTAAACTTCAGGTGGTCCTGCACGAGGACGTTGTTGTGATGCACGGTGATGGTGGCGGGCTGAGTGACCTTGCCGCTTTCGACGGTGGCGCGTTGGATTTCGATGTCGTAACACTGCCAGAGCCCGGGACCGCGCGAGGCGTTGACCAGCGGTGGTTGATGTTTGTAAAACGCTCCCGCCTGACCATCGAAGTAAGTCTTGTTGTCGTGGGAGTCGAGCACCTGAAGTTCCGGAAAGCCTTCAATAAACACGCCGCTGTTGCCGCGTCCCTGACCATTGCCTTTGACCTCCGCTGGCGTGGCCCATTCGATGTGCAAATGACCGCTCGTGATGACTGGCTCCCGGGTGGAAATCATGCCGCTGCGCGGGACGACTTCCATGTAGCCGTTCTCGATTTTCCAGCGAAAGCGATTGGTTTGATCGGCGTCCTCCTTGCGCGGAATCTGGATCCAGGCCGGGGCATCCTGCCCGCCGAAAAGAACCACGGCACCTTCCGGCGCAGGAACGAGTTTGCCGTCATATCTGGGCTCCACAACGGCCGGCTCCGGCCAGACTTTATCGGGAGCTTTAGGTGCGACCTTTGGACCTGTCTTGGCATCAGCCGCAACAAGATGAGACGTTGAGGAAAGAACGAGGGCACTGAGGAACAAAGAGAGAAGGAGAAGGTATCGCATCTTTCCTGAAACGTCAGTATTGCACTCACATCTCAGCAAATGTTGTGTCGGATCTGGCAGATGAAACGATTTGGGCTGACAGAGAGAGTCACTTTTTAAGCTGCTTCTTCGGCGACTGCACGGGTGCGTTGAGCCGATAGGAAATACTGTCGCCGAGAATGGTGTCGTAGCCCCAGAGGTCGATGTAGTATTGACCGTCACGGAATTCGTCGCCGCGCTTTTTGAGTTCGGCTTGGAGCTTGGCTTCGAGGTCTTTTTGCAAAGCGGAAGCCTCGGGTTTGTTGACGAGGTTGTCTCTCTGAAGCGGGTCGGTTTCGTCATCGTAGAGCAGCCACGGGCCATCGAGATCGCGAACATACGTGTAGCGACTGGTGCGTATGGCGCGGTAGCCGCGGTTGTTGTTTTTGGCCTCAGGACCGAGGTTGGCAAAGGGCGCCACGCCTTCGTATAAAGCGGCGCGGTCTTCAGCAAAGGCAGGATTGCGCACGGTCTGGGAGAGGTCATCGCCTTCGATGCTTTTGGGGATCGGCACACCCGCGAGACCGAGCAGCGTCGGCAGGATGTCGGGTGTAGTGAGGGGCGTTTTCACCGTGACGCCTTTCGGCCCTTT
>JAPLUM010000345.1 GCA_026397605.1 Verrucomicrobiota bacterium
TTCATGAGCAGCGAGACCCTCTTTGGCACCTACAGCCAACTGCAAAACGCCAACACCACCACCCTCATCGAGCTAGACCGCGCCGCCGCCCTGCCCGCCGCACTGGGCCACATCTCATCTTCGGAATACGCCAGTTTAAAAACCAAGTATGACGAGGCCAGCACCACCGCCCAGAACATGCGGGATCAAGTCCGCAGCATGAGTGAAGGCCAGCGCAATCAGCAAAACGCCCAGAACTTCCTCCGCATCCGTAGCTCCTTTGACCGCGCCCAGTCCGTGAAGGCTGACCTGGATCTCTTTGAAAAAGACGGCACCCCACGCACCCTGGCCATGGGCATGCTGGATAACGCCCGCCCCATCAATAGCCCCCTGCTCGTCCGTGGTGATGTCAAGCAGCCTAGCGACGTCGTGCCGCGTGGCCTAGTCGAGGTGCTCTGCGCCAAAGGAGAACCCCTGAACATCAGCCAAGGCAGCGGACGCCTGGACTTGGCCTACTTCATCGCATCCAAGGACAATCCACTCACCGCCCGTGTCATGGTGAATCGCCTTTGGCTGAAGCTCATGGGCAGCGGCATCGTCACCACCCCAGACAATTTTGGCGTCATGGGCATGAAGCCCTCTCACCCCGAGCTGCTGGATCATCTGGCCGTCACCTTCATGGAAAAAGGCTGGTCCGTGAAACAAATGATCCGCGAGATCATGCTCAGCCGCGCCTACCAGATGAGCTCCACTTATGAGGCTCAAAACTACGCGCTCGACCCTGAAAACAAGCTGAACTGGCGCATGAGCCAGCGCCGCCTGGATGCAGAGGCCATCAGCGACTCCATGCTGGCCGTCTCTGGCAGCTTGAATCTCTACCCCATCGATGGATCACCTGTCGCACGGACGCCTTTGCCCAAAGACTCACCCAGCATGAAGGCACCCCGCTGGAGCGGCTCGTCTATGCCTACCAGCTAGCCTTTGCCCGCGCTCCCACGGAGCAGGAAATGACCGCCATCAAGCGCTTCTGGTCCCAGTTCCCCCAGCAAGCCGCCGGCGGCAAAAGCACCCAAGAAGCCCGCGACAAATCCCAAGTCGCCGCTTTATCTGCCTTCTGCCAATCCCTCATCGCCAGTGCTGAGTTTCGGTATTTGAATTGAGAGGCTGCAGTTATACTGGCCCTACCCATGATTTGCGATTCCCACAGATTCAAGGAGGCCCACAGATTGGTTTTCTGATTCAGGTAATCTGTGGGCGTGATACTGCTTACCTTCTCCACTTCAAAAAAGCCGCGCTCAGGGTAACAGCTTAGAGTAGTAGCGCAGGAAGTCCCCCAGCGTTTTCAGGCTGCGTTGCTGGTAATCTTTTTCGGGGGTCATGATTTAATCCTTGTTACAAAGAGCGCAGACCTTGGCGCTGGCCAGCACGGGCGATGCGGAGTGAAGCATCCCGCAGCTTCTCCACGATACGCACTTTCTCGGGGTAGCTGAGCTGTGCCAGCTCACGGCGGCGTTGGCGTTTTTGCTCTAGGATTCGCAGGGTGAGTTCGCTCATGGATGGCTGAGATACTTGGTTTCAAACGTTGCCCAGGCTGCGGTCAGTCCATGGTCGTGAAGGATGGCCGTCAGCTTCTCACCGCTTAGCCGCCCTGATTCGATAAAAGCCAGGATGCGGGAGAAATCCTTCCCCCGCCCAGTTTGCAGGGCGATTGCCGTGAGATGCTCCGCCGTCATCACGCGGGTGGGCACACCTTCAAAGTCCACCGTCACGGCCTGCTCTACCGCCGCCCTGAGTAGCGGTGACTCCGCAGGCAGGAACTGCACCGGCCAGCCGCAGATGTGGATGGAGTCCCCTTCCGCCTCGTGCCCGCGGGCGCGGAGGAAGTCATAGATCGGCGTCAGCGTCAGGATGAGGGGTGGCGACTCAAACAGGACAAAAATATCCAGATCGTAGGTGGAGATAGGTTCCAGGTAAAAGGTGGCCCCCATCGCACCACCGATCGCGCTCTGACCGATGATGCCAGCAGCGCTTAGCGCATTGATTTCACTTAAAGTCTCTTTCATTGGCATTAGGCAGGCTTCTTGACTCGGACAGCGGTCCCTCTCTTATCGGAGGCAAAACCGCTACACGCTCGTCTCTGCTGGTGTCGGGTGCTTTTCATCGTGGTGTTAGTGTAAGGGCATCATCACAGGGTGCAAGCCTCACACTATCCATATCTCATAAGGCTTCTGGCGCACCGTAATTTGATAAGCTCTCAGCCGGTCAGGCCCCAGCAGGCAACCAGCGGAATACACCACCTCCGGCCCATCAAAGACGGGCATTACAACCAGCACAGCCCGCGCTCCCACGGAGCAGGAAATGACCGCCATCAAGCGCTTCTGGTCCCAGTTTCCCCAGCAAGCCGCCGGCGGCAAAAGCACCCAAGAAGCCCGCGACAAATCCCAAGTCGCCGCTCTCTCAGCCTTCTGCCAATCCCTCATTGCCAGTGCTGAGTTTCGGTATTTGAATTGAGTTGATGCAGTGGAATCAGAACCCGCGCGTCTCTGCCATCTCTTGAACACAGGATGACAAGAGTAGGTTCTGACCTGTATATCCTGTCTTTCTGTTTTCCGGTAAAATTGAGTATTCAGCTGCCTGCATTGCACCGTCTATCGGCCTTCCCCCATCCGTGCAATCTGTGTCATCTGTGGACCAAGATCCGAAGCGTTTTGATCCACAGATGACACGGATTTAAGATTTTTTAACCGCTAATAAAAACCAAATAAACGCTCATAAAAGACCCCTGAATGTAGCTTTCTGCGGTCTTTCATTAGCGGTTATCAGCGTTCATTAGCGGTTTAAAAAGGTTCCCATCAGATACATGCATTCCCCGAAGGTGATTCGCCGCACAATTCCCGAGCACAAGGAGGTGTGGTTGTGGGACGACGAGTAACTTCCATGGCCAAGCAGGCCGACAAAAAGATTGGCGTCAAAAAGATGAAATCAGGTTCCCAATTTTTACCGCACATTTTTTTGCCGGCCGAAAATGCTTCATGATGAGGAAGTCGCCTGCAATGCACAACTCGACAGCGCTGAATGGCACCAGCAATAACACCAATAGCATCGGCACCCTGGACACCAGCTTTTCCGATCCCCCGACCCTGGCCGACCTGGAAGCGATGCGCCAGAAGATGAATGAAATGATCCTCAATGGCCGGCGGTAATGTCGCAACCCTAGCTTGACCTCAGTCCGCTTTCCCGCTTCCGTCGGTGGGTAATTCAAAAGTCATTCGACAGTGCACTTCTTCCCGCAGCCTCATCTCAACCCTGTTATTCCACAATTTAGTGTGGCTAAACCACGTTAGGCGTACGAGCAGCATGTCGGCACATTCGATCCTTCGCGCTATGCGAGTTCTAGTCACGATTCAGCTTCTCCTGATCGTAGTCACCTCCTGTGGCCGCTCGCCAACTCCACAGTCGAGTGCAGGAAAAGCCGATCTACGGAAGATTGCCGACACGGCCCGTCCGATCATCACATCAGTGCAGGATTACCGCAGGCAGCACCTCCGCCTGCCCGAATCCCCAGAACAGATCGGTTTGACATATCCACCGGCGTTCGGCGAGTGGAGCTATGTCTTTGACGATGCAAACTCCTACAGAATGTTTCGCCAGACCGGCTGGGACCCGATGAACGGGCTTTGGTTTGAGTTTTCAGCTCCCGACGGACATTGGTTTTATGATCCAGGAGACGGTTCTCCTCAAGTTGATCTGACGTCGGAGTTTTCCAAACCATGAAAGCACCCAAGACGCTCCATCCAACGGCGCGCAATGTCCTTTTTTGAATTCGGGGCTTCCACCCCCGCAGTGGATGAGCTAGACGTTATTTATGTCCTATTACGGAAAGCATCCTAGCTTGCGGAGAGCGGCCCCACCACCCAGTGACGAGGTGTGGCATTGGTTCGTGTGCAATGGTCCCCATGGCGAATGCTTCGAGTGGGTTAATCCGGTGCTCGGTGCGGGGGGCGAACTCAGCCTTTTGCGGAGATTTATCAGTGAGCGTGCCGAAGTGATTCCAGACTTCGAGATGTATGCACGCCAAATTGCCATTGAGGCGCTCCAGAGCGAGGATGCGTCACTCGTCCTGAAGGGAATACACGTTCTTACTGCAATTGGCACAGAGGAGGAGATGCACTTGCTGGTGCCACTGGCCACTGATTCCCGCAAAGCGGTAGCAAAGCACGCACGCACGGCTTTATTTGAGCGTCGAATTCGGGTGAAGCGCGTAGAATCGGCTGAGTCATAACCAGCAATCCACCCGAACTCCCAAGGCCGAACAAGGCGCGGCTGGACAACCGCTGGTGCTCTCTACTTTTTTCTGTGCTTCTCTCCGGTCTTGACATCAACCCTGCTATCGACGCTCACCCCCGCCCTATCTGCGCCAGAGCTTGATCGTAAGCGGCTACGCGCGTCTCCCTCATCATGCAAACCAGTTTCCGACCAGCAACCAATGATGACCGAGCCGCCGTTGAGAACCTCGTGTTCAGCGTCTTGGCCGAGTATGACCTGACTCCCGACCCAG
>JAPLUM010000884.1 GCA_026397605.1 Verrucomicrobiota bacterium
GAAAAGAGCGCATCCCCGCGAATGAAGCGACTAACCCGCTGCTTGCCAAGCTTGGCTTTTATAAACGCGCGTGCTAGGAATGGACCATGCCCCCTCCGTTCTCCTCTTTTGGCGATCCCGAACTCTCTCCCCTAGCCGACCAACTGGCGACGCGTCGGGAGCAGTTCGCCGCGCATTGCCTGAAGGAAAAGCCATCCGCTCTGGTCAATGGCCTGCCTGCTCGGCTCACCGACACCGTTTTGAAAAGCATCGGCGCTGATGAAGGCAGCCTCTGGCTCGCCGTGGATGATGGGCAAGCGCTGCTGCCGATCTGGAACAACGGCCCCGATGCCGCACGCTTTGTCGGCAGTTTCAGGCTGCCAGTTACGCGGGGCATCAGCGGCTTCGTTTTCACCAGCGGCATCGCCGCGTGCGAGGCTGAGATCTGCTTCAATCAGCGCCAGCATCGCGAGCTGGATCACCAACTCGGCGTGCTCACCTGGGCCATGTTCGCTGTGCCATTGGTCTTTGGTGGTGCCGCTCGTGGTGTCATCACGGCAGTGCGGCTCATCCGCTTGAACGATCTTCCAGACCTCAAACGAGTGCCCGAATCGCGCGATGAATTCCCCAGCAGCTACACGCCGCCTGCCGCTTTTGGCTTGGCCGATCTCAGCGCCATGGAGACCACCGCCGGAGCTGTGGGCCGCTTGGTCGAGCATCGTCTCACCGCCTGGGTTCTCGGCATCGAGGAGTAAATCATGACTCGTGCCGACCTCCAGAACCTCACCGGCAAAGGTGTCCGCATCGCCGTGCTCGACTCGGGCATCGACACCACGCATCCCGCGCTTGATGGCCTCCAGCTCGCGGATGACATCGCCTTTGAACGCGACGGCCCCTTTCTCAAAGCCGTGGACACGAGCGGTGACGTCATCGGCCACGGCACCGCCATCGCCTGGATCATCCGCAGCATGGTTCCAGATGCCGAGATCGGCAGCTTCCGCGTGCTGGATGCCGACCTGCGTGGCCGCACCACGATCATCTGGGAGGCCGCACGACTCGCCGTGCAGCGCGGCTATCACATCCTGAATTGCAGCTTCGGCAGCCCGGGCGAGGCCCGCTTCGTCATGCCCTACAAAGAATGGACTGATGAAGCCTACCTACGTCGCGCCCACATCGTCGCCGCATGCAGCAATGAAGATGCGAATCAGCGCGAATGGCCCGGCTGGTTTCCCACCGTGCTCACTGTGAACCTCGCCGACATGCCGCCCGAAGTCTGGAGCCACCGCCCCGACAGCATGGTCGAGTTCCTCGCCCATGGCCTGAACGTCAAAGTCCCCTGGCAAAGCGGCTGGAAAGTCGTCGCCGGCAGCAGCTTCGCCGCGCCAAGAGTCACCGCTTGGCTCGCGAGGCTGCTCGAAGCCAGACCCGGCATCAGCGTGGAGACCGCAAAGGAGATGATGAGGGGGATGGCGCAGGCTTAATCAGGTCCAAGCCTTCAGTTCCTCCACAAACATCTTCAGGCTGGGAGCCACCTGCATGGCTGGAGCCAGATCAGACTCAGCAGCCTTCCAGAAAAGCTCATCCAGACTTTGATCACCCGCTTTGGCCTCCTGTTTGCAGAGGTCTTTGAGCTGTGGGGGCGGTTTGCCATCATAATAACTGCGGGCGCTTTGACTCTCGGCTTCGCTGAATGCTGGCAGTTCGTCTCGATCTGGATGAAGCAGTGTGAGTACCCAGCTTTCGATCATCTCCACGGGTACCGCTAAAGCCACATCGACCGGCCACGCAGCACGATCTTCGCCAAGGCTTGTTTTCAGCATTTCCGCGAGCTTGGCATATCGCGGCTCTTTTCGCTGATCTGCTTTTAAAAGAGGCTTCAGGTAAACCCGACCTCCCGGATGACCAGGTGCCCTGTCATTATCCACCGCGATGATGACAGCGATGTCCTGCTTGGCTGCCCAGTGCTTGAAGCGACTAATCAAGAGCTTGGCATTCGCTATCGCGGACTTCCAGTTGGAGCCCAGCCGCAGACGAAACTCTTGGTCAGATTGAAATGTCTGGCCCGTCACTCGTTCAGCGACGCGTTCATAGAACATCTCATCCAACTCGCCCTCGCAGAGGATGTAGAGGTGCTTCGCCATGTCACTTCTCGGGACGACGGTTGATCTTCGCTGGCACACCACCGACATGGCCGGTGAACCACAGGGAGCCGAGCGGCAAATCCTCAGGGTCCACTGAGTCGTAGTCGATGTCCTTCAGTCGATCTGCCAGAGTGGTCAGCGTGCTGGCACCCTCCTTCTTCTCGACGATGATCACCGCTTCCTTGTCATCCTGGAAGCAGTCCACGAGGTAAGGGTTGTGAGTCGTCGCGAGGATGTTGATCCCATGTCTCTCCGCGATGTCCCGCATGATCGGCACCATGTATTCAAACAGTCGCGGATGCAGCCCACGGTCGATGTCCTCCAGCAATATGATCGGAGGCGGATTCTCCTGATGCAGGATGGTGAGCAGGCAAAGAATGATCCGAGTGCCTTCTGAAAGCTCCGTGGCCGGCAGAAGCTCCTTCAAACCTTTCTCACGCACCTGAATCTGCTTTTTGCCTTGCTCGACTGTGCGTGAACTTAGCTTCTCTACCTCTGGGACATATTGCTTAAAACTTTCTTCAATCTTATCGAAAAGATCCTCTCGGTCTCCGTTTTTGAGGGAATCCAGAACTTGAACCGTGCCAGAGCCGTCATCTTGAATTACCGGATTTGATTCTACAAGTTCAGCCTCCGCTATCTGGTTAGGGCTGAGGTTAAAGATGGGCAAATGCTTCACTCTCCACGGAATAGGATGATCAAGCGCAGGAACACCAAAGCCGCCAGTATCGACTGTGGGGTAATGAGCGTCCGGCGTGTCTATTCGAAATCCACCTTCTTTATCTGTGAAGTTACAGTGCTTTTGCCATCCATGACTAAAAACATGAAGATTGCCTCTAGCGAGTTGTTGTTTAGCCGTCACTTGAGACGCCACTACTAAGAACTTCATTAAGTTACTCTTCCCCGACCCATTAGCCCCGACCACCAGAGAGAAGGGGCGCAGCTTCACTTCCGCGTCCGCGAATGAGCGGTAGTTTTGGATTCGGATCTTAGTGATCATATGAGGACGCTATCGTTTGGCTGAAAGGGATGCAAGCAGGAAGGCTGGATAGTCGAGTGTGGCTTTGGGCATTCCTTCGTCATTCCTCTCACGCCGCCCGCCCCCGGATCGCCCGGCCCAAATACCCGATGTATTCCGCGTGCTCTTTGAGAAGCTGGGAGAGGGAAGCACGCTCTTTGGCGTCGGCTTTGCCAGAAGCAAAAGTGTCGAGGCGGGTGCGTATGGCTTCCGGTGGATCGCCGGCGTCGTGGCCCTCCACGTCGGGCATCATGCGGCGGAGGAAACTGGAGAGGATGTTGAAATCGGGGTCGGTGCTCATGGTAGTCGTGGGGTTTACAAACGGCAGATGCTCGGAGCGGTGGGAACTTGCGCAGATTGGGGAAACTTTTTTCAGATCGAGGGGCCGAGGATGGCATCGGCACCTTCGCCGCAGGCTTCCATGAGGTCCTGCCAGGAGATTTGCAGGGTGGGCTCGCGATCGTGGAGGTAGGCCAGCGTTTCATCGCGGATCTGTTCCAGAGCTTCGGCTTTTTTGCGCGAGATGGTGCCCTCGTGGCAGCCGCCCCAAAGCAGGCAGAGATCTCGTTGCTTCACGTCTTGGAGCAGGGACAAACGCATGATGAGCAGTGCCTCGGCATCGACCTGGGTGAGCGAGTAGATGAGCGCATCCCGCAGCAACTGTGCGAGCGGTGTCTCCTGCGGTGCCTCGGCTTCATCGCGGGCAAGGCGATCCATCGGATCATCGTCGCCTTCGTCGTCGGCAAGGTTTGTGGCGGGCACCATGCGACGATGTTTGCGCAGATACTCTAGCCAAGCATTCGCCGCCATCGTGCGCACGAAGCCACTCAGCGGCCCAGCACCCGTATAAGCGGCGAGCTTCTTGTGCGCCCACAGTTTCTCCATCACAATGCCGAGCACTTCATCCGCATCTGCATCGGTGGCACCGAGTCCGGCAAGCTTGCGTGCGATCGCGGGCTTCAATTCGGACTCGAATCGCTGCCACGCGGCCTTCTCACCATCAAGCAAGTCCTGGGCAAATTCGAAATCATCGGCATAAAAAGCGGGCTTGTCGGCGGAGTCGGACATGGCCCGACCCTAGCGAGTCCGGGAAGGAGGTCAATCCCCACCGAATGCTCACTTCTTCGCCGCTCCAAGCACCTGAAGCTCGTGAATGGTGTGGCCTGGTGCATCCCTGGGCAGGTGCTTGAGGCCAAGGTGCAGGGATCAAAGCTTTACACGACGATGCTCACCTTTGATGAGGATCGCGTCTTCACGGAATGCACTTGTGAGTATGGTGATGACTGCAAGCATGGGGCGGCACTGATTCTGGAGTTACGGAAACATGCGCTGGAGGTGAAAGCGCCAAAGGTTTCTGCGGAGGCGGCGTCGATGGCTCAAGCGACTGCGTTGGATTCATTGGCGGGCTTTGTTTCGACCAAGCTGGGTCGGCCTTTGACAAAAATGATCGTTGGTTTTTTGAACCGAGCGGAGAATCTCTGGAAGAGTGATCGCCGTGTGATCGAGCAGTCGGTGCTGCACGAACTTTGCGGTCGCCAACGCTACTGGGGCTACGGGCAGATTGATCTTTATCCAGCGGAGTTAAAGCCGACGTCGCCCGATGAATATCTGGTCTTTTTGTCGATCGCTCTGCAAAAGTCGCAGCTGCCTCTACCTGCGCCTTTGGATGAAGTGATTGATCCGAAGCTGCAAAAGGAGATCAAAGCAAAGTGGCAGCGGCTGAAGGAGATCGCTCAGTGGCGGAGTTCATTGGCGCAATGGCAGGAAATGACGGTCAGTGATGCCTTGGAGGCGCCCGTGTTACGGCTGATTTTGTTGCCCACCGCAGCGGTGGTGCAGGTGCGGCATCCGGGGGAATCGGAGTTTGGAAAGGTGACGCAAAAGCTGCTGAAAGAGTTCGGT
>JAPLUM010000193.1 GCA_026397605.1 Verrucomicrobiota bacterium
CAGAGCATAGAGATCAGCGGCGGTTTTGTCTTCAAGAAGACGCTGTTTCTCACTGTCTTTGCAGGCTTGGACAGCCGTGGCCAGTTGGCTTTCGATGGTGGCCAGTTCCAGAGCCCGTTTTTCCGCAGCGGAGACTTTGGCGCTGACCTCACGCAGTTTGGCTTCGGCATTATTTGCCTCGATCAACTTCGCCTTGGTTTCAGCTTCCAGATTGCTGCGTTTATCGTTGAGCAGTTTGTCTAGATTAATGGACTCAGAGCGCAGGGCTTCGGCTTGCTCCGTGGCTGTTCGGCGATCTAGCTGCGCTCTCTCTAGAGCGGCACTGGTGGTTTGTTTGTCCTGGGTGAGCGTGCGCAATTCTGTGCGCAGGACTTCGACGTCGGCCTTTAAGCCTGGTAGCAGGGATTCATGCTCCTCCCGTTGGCTGAGTAATGTGGCGACGAAGCCATTGATGGCCTCTTTTTCACTACTGAGCTTGGCCAGCTCCAGCTTGGCTTTTTCCAAGGTGGATTCTGCCTGATTTAGCTCAGCCAATTTAGCTTCCAGATCCTTTGTCTGCTGGGTGAGACCGGTGATCTTCACCTCCGTGGTGGCTACGGCTTTGAGTTTTTCAGCCAGGTCAGATTGCAGCTTGGTGGTTTCTTCACGCAGAGCAGGCAGGCGCTTTTCATGGTCGGCGCGCTCGTCGTTGAGGCGCTGAGCTTCGGCTTTGGCCTTTTCAAACTCTTGGTTGGCGGTGATGAGTGCGGCCTTGGCCTCTCCGAGGTTTTTCTCGGTGGTGGAAAGCTCGGCAACGCGGGTATCGAAGCTAGCGGTCAGGCCGCGCAGTTCTGTCAAGCGGGCCTCAGAGGCGGCCAGTTCTTGCTGGCGAGTCGTGAGCAGATCACTGACTTCACGCTGCTCTGTTTTGACCGTGGTAAGCTGATTTTGGCTGGTTAAATGCGTGGCAGCCAAGGTGGCCAGGAGTGTTTCCAGTCCGCCGATCTTGGTTTGTAATTCGGTGACTCGGCTGCTGTGTGATTCATGGCTAGCCGCAGCAGCTTGCGCGTCGCTTTGTTTGGCCGCTGCTTCAGCTTGGATGCTGGCCAGCGCAGCTTGCTGACTGGTGAGCTTCTCGCGCAGCTGCGTCATTTCTGCTTGCAGTCTGGCGTGGTGACGGGTGGCTTCCTCCGTGATCTCTGTGGCAGATTTGGCCTTAGTTTCGACTTCGCTGAGTTCTTTCTGCTTGGTCTCTAGAGCTAGCTCGGCGCTGCGTAGGCTTTCGCGGACCTTGCCAAGTTCAGTGGAGAGTGTGGTTTGCTGCTCCTCTGTGGAAAGAAGGTCTTTTTCCAGAGTCTGTCTGCGGGCCAGCAGTGTCTGCGTAAGGGTATGCTGGGCGCGGCCCTGCTCGGTTGCGGTCAAAAGCTCACGAGTCAGCGTATCACGCTGGGAGGACATATCTTGAATCGCTGCGGTGAGCTCGGCTTTATGGGATTCTACCGCCTTGAGGGTTTCATTGGCGTTACCGAGTTTAGCGTCTGTTCCAGCAAGATCGTCTAGCTTATTGGTCAGATCAGCAGACTTGGCCTGTAGCTGTGAAACTTGCTTTTCCAGGCTTTCCAGGGCCGTGGTTTTATTCAGGATCGCTTCATCCAGATGCTTGGCTTTGGCATCGAGCTCGCTGGTAGCAAGTTTGCTTTGTTGCAGCAGCGCATTCAACTGAAGCTGCTGCTTGGCTACGGCAGTTTCCAGATCGACCTTTTGAACGCCAAGGTTTTTGACTTCACGCTCTGTCTCAGCCGCAGTGGCCTGCATGGCGGTGAAACGTTCGACGCTCTTTTGCAGCTCGCTGATTTGGGCCTCAAGTTTCGGAATCTCGGATTGGCGATTCTGAATTTCAGCATTGAGTACTTGCAGGTTATCCTTGGCCTTGGCTTGCGTCTCAGTGATCTCTGCCGCTGCTGACAGCAACGCCGTTTTTTGCGACTCTAGCTTCTGTAATTCTTGGCCTGTCTTGCTCAGCTGCGCCTCTGTCTCAGAAATGTTACCGACTCGCGCTTTGAGCTCTAGTTCCTGAGCAGCCAAGGCTTTAACCTGAGTCTCGATCTGTGAGAGTTCCCCCTGCTTGCTTTGGATAGCCTGATCCAATGTGGCCTTTTCCACGCTGGCGTTTGTGTTGAGTCTGGTCTGTTCCGCCTGAGCTGCGGAGATGCTGGATTTCAGTTCAGCCAGCTTTTGCTCCAATGCCTGCGCTTCGGTCAAGGCGGCCTGTTTAGACTGCTGCGTGCTTTCAGTTTGAGCGCTCAGAGATGCGAAGGTGGACTCGGCGGATTGCTGTTTGGCCAGCAACGCGGTCAATGCTAACTCAAGGACACCGTGCTGATTCTGGACAGCTGATAAGCTGCTTTCACCGTCAGTAAGCTGGATGCGCAGAGCACTTACTTGTTTCTCCAAGTCTGCTTTTTGACTGCTGAGTTCAGCGATCCCCATCTGAGCTTCAGATTGGCTGGCCTGCACGGCTTTTTGGGCACCTGTGAGGCTGGACTCAATCTGGCTCAGCTCTGATTTCCGTGACGTGATGAGTGCTTCAAGCGACTTGAGCTCAGATTCGCTTTTGGCTGTTTTGAGCTTTGTCTGCATCTCGATGCAATGCCTGAAGGCCGCTGGTGGCCATGGCGATGTCCGACTGGACCTTGCCTAGCTCCGTGCGATTGGCTTCCAGTTGGCTGTCGAGATTGGCTGCGTCGCGCTTCTTACTGGCAAGTTTTTCTGTTTCTACCTGCGCGGTCGCTAGTTCAGCTTTGAGTTTCGTGAGCTGATCCTGCGCGGTGGCTGCTTCGTTTTGGCGAGTCTCTAGCTCTTTTTCTAAAGCGCGAACTTCGTCGCGGCGTTTGGATTCCTTCTCGTTCTCGGTGCGCAGCAAGTCCCGCTCAAGCTTGAGCTTGGTCACTTCTTCTTTGAGTTCATCTGCCTGCTTTTTGAGAGTCGGGTCGATGACCTCTGGTCGCTGAATGGGCAGACTCACGGCTGTAGGTGCCATGGCGCCGGCACCGGTATCAGTCTTTACTAAAGGAGGCCTTGTCGGCTGGATAGGACCCGTTTCATCAGAAGCGGGTGCGTCACGTGCAGGAATGGAGTCGGTATTACCGCTGCGTCCGTCGGACTTGGGGGCCAAGCCTTTACCGCCTGTCCCTGGTTTTACTTCAGCTGATGGCGCTGTGCCTTTGGGGGCACGCTCGCGGAAGCGCGAGTCGAGCTGTCCAAAGCGGATTTTGTCTCCGCCTTTGATTCTGGATTTTTCAATCCTCTGGCCATTGACGAAGGTGCCATTGGATGATTTCAGATCGACGAGTTCATAGACCCCATCAGCCTGTTTGGTCATTTCGGCGTGGAAGCCTGAGATGTAACTGTTGTCGATGACGATGTCATTCTTGGCATCACGACCTATGGAAAGACGGTCTTCGAGGATGTCGAAGACGAATTCATTTCCGTCGTTTAAATTAAAAGCCAGATAGGGCATGTGAGAGCAACTACAGCGTGAGAGGTGAAATATTAATTTTGGATGATCATTGAATCAATCTGAATAACTGCTCATCGAAGGATTGATGACGACGAGATTCAATTTTTAGGACGGAATCATAATGACCATAAAAATACACGCTCTTTCCATTCTATCACGCAAATCTTGCAGTTCGTTTTTTTGAATAAAACGAACCAGCTGAGACTCTTCGGAGCTGCTGGGCGGAAGTTATTCTCCCGTTTGGGCCTTTTTGATCTCCGCAGCCGACCATTTATCCCAGGCTGTAAAGTCCTGAGCAAAGTCTTCTCCCGCAAGGATGGTCATGACATTTCTCACCTGCTCATTTTGGGGATGTTGAGGATTTTTGAGAATATTCATGAAGAGAGGGAGCTGGAGCTCACGTTTCCGATTCATCAAATCGGAAAAGAGGACCTCAATGACGTCTGGATTCATTTTGGCATCGACGAGATACCCTGCGATCAATCCGTAGTCTTCATCGCTGGTCAAATTGACTAAGTGGCGGCTGGCGTTCACTTGGGCTTCACTGTTGAGCTTTTTGACCAGATCATGCAGGTCGCGAGCCATGGCGGGGATCTCTTTTTCTGAGCGAAGGATCTGATCAATCATGAGATCACCTTCTTCCACGGTTGTGAGTTTGTCCCCACCCGCAGCCATAGCTGGCGCTGGCGTCTGGGAAGGCGCATCAGGCGACTTAATGGGCTCTGCCTTAGTGACCGTCGGAGTCGTCTTTTTGGGAGCTGGTTTAGCGCTGTCTTGCCCAGCCCATTGCCACCCAAAAAAGAGGGCAACGGCCATGAGAATACAGCCACCGATGAGAAACAGACGATTGCGGGAAGAATTGGGATTCATGTCAGGTGATGGGACAGGCGTTAACTGGGTATTTGTTCAATTTTGGCGAAAAAATAGCCCTGAAAAATCACCGTTATCAAGTTAAGAACGGACTTCTTCGCCAGTCTGAGTGCTGGTGATTTTAATCTCTTCGCGGTGGAGGTTTGGATCGCTACGGAAGGTCAGGCGGGCTTCGTATTTCCGCTCCAGTTCGACCAGTAACTCGCCGTCCTCAGTTTTGAGGCGTTGCATGACTTCTGGATGAACGACGACCACGAGGGATTTTTGCTCCGGTTTACCGCGGCCAAGGATGGCGATGAGACTGCGCTGAAGTTCCACGCTCATGGTCATGGTGGTTTTCACCTGACCGTTGCCTTTGCAATACGGGCAAGGCTCATAAAGGGCACTGCTCAGGCTTTCATGCAGCCGCTGACGGGTCATTTCCATGAGGCCAAACTGACTGATGGGAAGAACCTGTGTTTTGGCCTTGTCACGCTTGAGGTGCTCTTGCATGGCCTTGGACACGGCCTGCTGGTCGCGGCGGTGCTTCATGTCAATAAAGTCCACGACGATGAGTCCGCCCATGTTACGGAGACGGAGCTGGCGGGCCACTTCTTGAGCGGCTTCAAGATTGGTCTCGACGATGACGCGATCCAGATCTTTGGAACCTTTATTTCGGCCAGTGTTAACGTCGATGGAGACGAGGGCTTCCGTTTGGTCGATGACGATGTAACCACCGCATGGGAGCCAGACTTGGCGGTAGAAGGCATTGTCGATCTGCTTCTGAATGCCGTAGTGCTCAAAGAGCGCCACTTGGCCCTGATAGAAGGTGATGCGGCTCTTGGCTCGGCGGGAGATTTGTGCTGCCATTTTCTGCATCCGCTCGACGGTTTCACGATCATCACAGGCGACTTCGTCGATCTCTTCGGTGAGGAAGTCACGGACAGTACGTTCGATGAGTTCGGGCTCTTCAAAGCAGCAGACGGGTGCCTTGTGACCATCCCGCTTGGTGACGATGTCATTCCATTGTTCGATGAGCAGGCTGAGATCGCGAATGATATGGCGGGCACGTTTGCCTGAGGC
>JAPLUM010000774.1 GCA_026397605.1 Verrucomicrobiota bacterium
TTGAGTTCGAGCACTTGGCCGGCATCGAGCAGGGCGCGGCGGTAACGCGGGAAGTCGATGGCTTGCACGGCGGCGTTTTCTCGGATCGCGTGCGCGGCGGCGATGCCAGCGGAGAGGCCGAGCGTGATCCACACGGGCTCCATGCGGATGCAGGTCATCGCGATGTGGCTCGCGGAGCAGCACACGGGCACGAGGAGATTGTCGCACTCGCTTTGCTTCGGCCGGATGGCGCGATACGGTAGGCGATGAATGCCGCTGTGCTTCGGGTTCGCTTTCAGGATGCTGAACTCGCCACCGCTAAGTGCGATGCCGCCCTCGTGCGCGATGGTGGCATAGGACCAATCATCAACGCCATAGCTACCGAGGCCGACGGAGTCCTCGGGGTTCGCCGAGCCTTCGAGATCTTTTTGCGTGACGACGTAGTCGGACTTCATGCGCCGTGCCTCGCGTACGTAGAGCTGATGCGGCCAGCCGTTCGTCTCATCGAAGATGCCGCGCTGGAAGCCGATGGTCTCCGCTTTCTCGCGCAGGTCCGCTGGAGCGGAGGGATCGGTGCGCAGGAAGTGATACATGCCGCGCACGAAGTTCATCTGATCCCGCCAGATGCGCGAGCGGGTGGCCCAGTCGCCATCGGGATAGGCCGCGTTCTCGCCCGCGACCGATTGCGCCCAGAGCGCGCGGCTGGAATTGCCACCAAAAATGCCACTGCCCGAATAGTCCGTGTATTCGCCCAGCACATGCATCTTGCGAGCCGCGCGGATGTTCACGCCCTTCTGAAAAGCGCGGCGGAAAATCTCATACCTGTGCGGATCATAGTCGTCGGGCTTCTCGATGCGGATCGGATTCTTCTGCGTGAGCACCCAGCGAAAGGCATACATCATCGTGAGCTTGTCCGCGCTGCCGAGCGGGCCGATTTGAACATCCTGCAGCAGTGGCAGCAGGCCGCTCTTCGGATCGCCGGGTTTCACATACGGATCGATGTCGTAGCGCATCAAAATCGGCCGCACGCCGCCGAGTGACTCGCCATACTCCTCGCTCGACTCACGGCCCCAAGTGTAACTCACGCCAGACTTCGCCATCAGATCGCCCTCATACGAGCAGTCGATGAATACCCGGGCCGTCACCGTCTTCGCGTTCTTCGTCAAAGGCTGCTCGATGGGGCAGCCGAGCTTGTCTGGCGGTGCGTGATCGAGCGTGATGCTGACAATGCGTGCGCTTTCCCTCGTCACGCTGGCGAGCCGATGCTCATAGATCACCGGAATGCCTCGCTGAGCGAGTTCGCGCTTGTAAAGCTCGCGCATGGCCACGTCGTCGTTGTCGATGAGTAGCTTCAGCGCCATCCGACCCACTGACCGCTTGTAGCCCCAATCAATCGCGTTCAAACCGCCGCCGCTCATGCCGCCAAGCCAGCGCGAAGGCTCCACGACGATCACCTTCACCCCCGCATCCGCCGCCCCAAGCGCCGCTGCAATGCCGCTCGCCGTCGCGCCATAGATGCAGACATCAGCTTCGGCTGCATTGGCTGCGAACAGCTGCGGATTGACGGCACAGGCGGCGAGTGTGGCGCTAGTCGATCGGAGGAAATGGCGACGGGTGGAGGGCATATGATGAAGTGGATGACAGAAGAGCTGCCTGACTCACTCCGCAAGAGTTCTAAGTTTGATAGCCCAAATGCAACCTCTCGCATCTCTCCGATCTCTCGCGGTGTAAAATGGAGGGATCTCACCGCCGCAGATACGCCGTGGCTGACCAGTCCGAGCGAGCGGTGCGCAGGCGATATGCAGCCGTTTTCATGTTCGCATCTTCGACAAACTCATGGGCAGTCGCTCCAGCCATTCTCCTGAAGCACGCGACGCTCCAGCGTGCCATCGACGGTCCAGGTGAGTTTGCCGCCTTCGATTTTGCAACGTTGCCGTAGGCGACCGAGTGGCCAGTTCATACCGCATTCGTTGGGTTTGTTGGCAGGTAATACGCAGCCAGTGAACCACTTCACTTTTTCTCTCCAGCGGCGTTCTTTGCTTCGAACGCTTTTTTCGCCTCCTCGAATTTCCGTTTCGATTCTTCAAGCATCCTTGAGTTGGGACCCTTGCCCTCCAAGGAGGTCTTCAGCCGCTCGTCCATGATGTAATTGTTTTTCTGCCGGTATTGCACGGCGGTGAGGCCCTCCTTGTTCGTCTTGTTCAAGTCCAATCCATACAAGAGCATCTTGTCGATGACATAGCCGTCCTGGACCCGATGTATGACCGGAAGTCCCTTTTGATCAACGGCATTGGGGTCTGCTCCAAGGAGAAGTAGCATCTCCACAATATCAGCGTCGAGATGGGCACACATCATCAGCGGCGTTTCGCCGGGGATGCCTTGATGGCCCCAGTCAGGCGCGTTGACGTCGGCACCTTTCGCCAGCCAATAAGCGGCAGCCGCAGCATTTCCACAAGTGCATGCGTCATACAGTCCTTTGTTGGCCTCGGTCTGAGAACGTGCGTAGTGGCCAATTGAATAGAGGACTACGGCGGCGGTGACGACCAAGCCGATGGCGGCGAGAATGAGTGTTTTGAGTTTCATGGTAGTTTGTTTGCTGGTAAACCCATAGACGGGCATATTATGTTCCTGAGCCGTTGGTGTTAGGTGGTTACAAAAAAGGTGATTGGCGTGTGATGTAGCATTCGGGTTTCTATCTGACAGGCCATGCATTCAGCCCAGCACCTCGATGAGATATCGAATCTCGTCATTGATATCCTCGGCGCGTGGCACGGTCTGGGCGATCTCGGCCTGAATGGCCTCACGAAAGTCTTTGCGCAGGCGGTGGACCATCACTTTCACAGCGCCGACGGTGGTGCCGAGCGCGGCTGCTGCGTCAGACTGCGAGAGGTTCTCGGTATCGCCGATGAGCCAGGGTTTGAGGAGGTCGAAGGTATTACGTTTGCCTGCTCGCTCAAAGTCAGCCTGCACACGTTCAATGCCACGCTGCATCACGGCCAGCGCCCACTCGCGGTCAAACCATGCATCGGAAACGGTAGCGGAGGGGTCGGCGATTTGGAAGCCTGGAGAGGTGTCGGTGCCAGCCGAGTCCATGGACTCGATGATGACTCCACCACCGCGCTTCTGACGTGCCTGATCGCGCCGCTGTTCCGCTAGGAAATGTTTCAAAGCGCCGAGAAGGTAAGAACGGAAGTGGCCCTTGGCCGGATCCACCTGATCGAGGCCGCGTTGGAGCAGACGCAGAAAGAATGCCTGAGCCAGTTCACGGCTGTCATCATCATGACGACCTTCGCGCCGAAGGAACTGGTAAACCGGCTTCCAGTAAGCCTCGCACAAGTCGCTCAGTGCAGCGCGTGCCTCGGGTGAATCACCGCGAGCGCTCAGCACGATCGTCCATCGTGTGGCCGAAAAGGCGGAGCTGTGTTGGGCGTTAGATGAGTTCAAGCTGGTTTGATGGGGTGCAGTTTTTGGAAAGAGACGAGCAGTCGTTTTTTGCCATGGGATCAAGGGCCTTTTCCATGGGATGACGAGACGCCGCCTCTCACCCATCGAATCACTTTGAGGCTCAGTAAACCAGCCGGCACTGCACCGACCAAAAGGGAGAGCACGACGAAGAGCGGGATCGATAGCATCTCTTTGCCAACGGCCTGGAGCGCCTCCCAGAAGGCGATGCCCACCATGGTAAAAACACCAATTAAGGGCCATGAGAGGGCTCCAACTAGTGCTGTGTCCAGCCCTGGCATTTCGCCACGCGACTTGCGGAATTCACCCAGCACGCGCCAGCCAAAGAGCATTCCTAAAATGGCTGGTACGCCAACCATCACCACCTCGACAGCCAGCACCATGTAGATCGTGCCGCCTCTTAACTCGTTATTCCGCACACGCTCCAGCATCATCATGAAGAATGCAGTCGAGATCACTCCCAGTGCAAGGCTGGTCCCTGTGCAAACTGCCGCGTAAGTGGATAGCGGGATGGTGGGTGCCTTTTCTACAGGTGCCTTGCGCTGCAGGATGTCCTCCAGCCGTGTCTTCATCTCACCCATCGACTGAAATCTTGATGCGCGGTCGCGCGCAAGACTGCGCATGACCACTTTGTCGATACGCGGGTCCATCTCCACCCTCGCAGATGGCGGCGGGAAGTTGCCCCTCGGCAACTCCCCGGTCAGTAACTCATAAAGCACCACACCGAGCGAGTAGAGATCGGCCCTCTGATCGATGTTTTCAGCTGCATCGAACTGTTCCGGAGCCATGTAATGCGGCGTGCCGATGGCCATCCCCGCCTCCGTGAGCGTCGAATGCCCGTGCTCGCGCCCGCCCACCAGCTTGGCAATGCCAAAGTCGGCGATCTTCACTTGCCCACGTGAGTCGATGAGGATGTTCGCCGGTTTGATGTCGCGATGCAGAACTCCCTGCTCATGGGCAAACTGGAGCCCCGAGCAAATGTCCTGCACCAGCCGCAAGGACTCGAAAGGGGTGAAACGGCTAGCTTGCATCGCCTCGTGGAGATTCACACCGTCCACGAACTCCATCAAAAGATAGGCGAAAGGCCCAGCGGTGCCGGTGTCAAAGATCGTGACGATGTTCGCATGATGCAGCCGTGCCAAGAGCCGGCCCTCCAGATTAAATCGTTCCAGAAACCCGGCGTGATCGGCAAGCTCATGGCGGAGGACTTTTAGCGCCACAAAGCGGTCCAGCTTCGGCTGGCGCGCCTTGTAAACCGCGCCCATCCCGCCTGCGCCGATCATCTCAATGACCTCCAACTCCGGAAAATGGGGGGCGATATCCTCCACCGACGACGCGGCACTTGAAGGTGGTAAAACCAGCTCCGTGGTGGTGATCACGCCTATGAACACACATTTCGGACAAAGGCCATGAGGCGCGCCCGCCAGGATGGGCGCGCGGCATTTGGGGCAGATGTCCAGGGTCTGATTTGTCATGTCATGCGGGTCCTGAGCCGATTATAGTGCGAGGTTACAAAGTAGGGTGCATTTTCACGATCAAATTGTGCCGAATTCGTGAAATCCGGTGCTTTCGGCCTCTCCGTGCCGACACACTTTCCGTCATCTTCGTATGTTCGTGAAATCATTGACGCGACTTGCGCAGAGCCGCCATCGCCTCGGCCAAGCCTTTGCCGATGCCGCTGAGGATTTTTGCGGAGCCGAGGTAGTGATACTCGGCGTTTGAAACGCCTTTTTCGAGAATGAGGCTCTCGCGCTCAGTCAGGCTTTCTGCGCGCATTTTGTCTGCGAGGGCTCTTTCCTCTGCGGGTTTCAGTTTTTGTTTTTTGGCGAGCTTCTTGGCTTTCTCTTTGACCTCGTTCTCCTTAGTTCGGGCTGCTTTGAGTTCGCGATCCCAGTAATTCTCCGTCAAGACAGCGGAAACGGTGCCTTTGAACTCGGGCATGCGGGCTGGGGCGGCCATGGCATCGCGGATGTTTTGGTGCGTGGATTTGTAGCGCTGTTCGCTGGGACCGTATTCGGAGGTCGGACCACCGACTCCGATCACGCCGATAACGAAGGGCAACTTTGGCGTGCTCAAGTCCTTGCGCACATCGCGAATGAAGTGCGCCATGGCGGTGCTGTAGGCATCATAGCCGCCGGGTTTGTTGCGATTCGGATAGGTGCCTTGATCCACCATGTCGTTCCAGCCTTGGAACCACGCAAACCCAGCGAGTTCGTAGCCTTGAGCCGCATCGTAGCTAGGCACCACGCGTTTGAGGTCGGCGAGCACGTGCTTCACATGCTCGATCATGAGCCGATAGTAAACGCCGGTCTCTTTTTCCTTGGCGGCTTTCATTGCTGCCACGTCCTTGCCCTGCTTTTGAAATTGCGCGAGCTGGGTCTCATTGAAGACGTAAGGACCGGCGCTCGGCGGACGAAAATCCGTGTTGATGCTCTTACCGCCCCATGAGGTTTTGATGAGCAAGATGGGAGCGTCCGTGAACTTCTGCATGTAGAGGCCAAAGGTGAACTCAGGCCCGATCTTTTCGGTCGTGGCTCCAAACCCCGCCGTCAGCTTTCCGGTCTGCTCCGTCGTATCGTCTTTCGCGCAGCCGATGGACGAGATCCACACGCGCGCGCAAACCTTTGGTGTGCCATCAGCATTCTGCATCTCATCCAGCATCGGCTTAGTCACCGGGTCCATGCCGATGTGTTCGAAGGTGCTGATCTTGGCGTGGCCCTGCATGTTGGACTGGCCTGCGAGGATGAAGACTTGTAGCGGCTTGGCGTAAAGCGGAACGGCCAGGAGTGAGAGGCAGAGAAGTGTCTTCATGAGGGTGTTTGTTGGCAACAGAATGGGAGGTGAAATAATCGTTTCCGACTAAGCTTCGGTTTCGCCTCAAGGCGTTGCTTTGGGGGTGATGCTGATGTCGTCGATGAAGATGGAGTTGGCTGTCGCGATGTCGGGGTGACGATACATACCGAGCTTCAGGTAATGCTGGTAGTCGTTGTGCATGTTGGGGCCATCAAGCACGGCGGCGGGTTTGGCCAGGTCGTCGAAGAAGAAGGTGGCTTTGCCATCGGCGTGCTGTGACCAGTGGATCTCCATGGCGATGCTGTGCCATTTGCCGGGAGTGATTAACACGGGCTCGCTTCTTTGAGATTGCGTGAGGTTGTAGGACAGAACCGTGCAGAGCCGAGCCTTTAATTCCCCCAATCCAAGCAGCACTGGTGGGCTATTTGAGGGAAAGCCCTCCCAGCTTTCGCCACGATTTTCGTTGGGCTGATCGTGCCACTGACCGATCAACCACCAACGATTCTGAGGTGCGTCTGATAGAAAACCCTCAGGCACCATGAAACGCCAAGCGTAACGTAACGTGTCTCCCGCCTTGAAAGGGTAATCGATGCTGATCTCAGCTCGGACCCCGCCGTTTTTCTTCTTTTGCCCTGGGAACATATGCAGGCCGATGTGCTGATCTTTCCCTTCGCCAAGGATGGTGATGTTCTCGAGCGCAGACACCTCGACATGGGAAAACTCCAGCAGGTTTTCTGGCATGATGCAGCGTAGGTAGCTGAGTTCTTTTTCGCGATCTTTCGGATCAGCGGCTTTGCCACAGGACGTTGTGAATAGAAGGGCAAGGAGGAGTAATCTGGAGTTCATGGCCTATTGGATTTAGTTCGACTGAACCTCAAGGCGCAAGAAGTATTCGGCGAGGATGCCGGGGATGAATGTAAAGGAGATGGTGGTGGCGTTGTTGATGTAAGTCCCACCGGAGACCTCGGTCCATGGATCGCTCACACCGAGGTCGGTGGTGGCTTCGATGGAGTAGCTGAGATTGTAGGTGCCGAGGCGCTTGCTGTAGCTGAGGGTGGTGCCGTTGAGGTTGCTGACGAGGGCGTTGGGGGCCGTGGGGTCGAGATTGGCGAGGGCGTATTCGAGGAGGTTGCTCATGCCATCGTTGTCGGGGTCGTCAGTGGGGCCACGTTGGTTGGCAGGGATCGTGGCTCCGCCTGCGAAGATGCCTGCAGCCCATGAGGCATAAGAGACAGGGCCGCTGGTGACATTGAGAATACCGGTGCCGGAGGCAAAGTAGGTGTCCAAGCTGCCGACGCCGAGTCCACCGTTGGTGGCTCCGGTGCTGCTATGACCGTATTGTCCCTGCGGCTTCTGAACACTGCCAATGAAGAGGCGATTGACGGTGTCGGTGCCGCTGAAGTTGAGTTGCAGCATGGCTCCAGAGACGGCGAGGGTGACAGTGGAGAGATCGTCGCTTGCATTGATACTTCCCAAGGTGAGTGAGCCTCCGTTGACGGTGGTGTTGCCTGTGTAGCTGGTGGTGCCGGAGAGCGTGAAGTTGCCGATGCCGCTTTTTGTGAGGTTGATGTTCGTGGCAGTGATGGTGCCGGAGAAGCTGCGGTTACTGTTGTCGATGATCGTCAACGTTGCGGCGGTAGAGCCGGTGTTGTCGATGCGTTGGCCGCGCAGGGTGCGTCCGGTGACGTTGGCCAGACCGGCGAGGGTCTGATTTTTGCCATTCAAGTCATAGACGACGTTGCGCCCACTGCCGGTTCCATTGCCGCCGTCCAAGGTGAGCACGGTTGTGGCGGGTAGAGCGTTAGCGACATTGGCTTTGATGGTGAGATGGTTGTTGACGTTGGCGGCTGTGATCAAGGTGTTGCCGCTGTAATTGCTCGCCCCGCCGAGTAACATGGAGGTGCTCTGACCGCTGGTTCCATTGGTGCCGGTTTGTGTGGTGAAGGTGACGTTGCCACTGCCGCCTATGGGTCCGTTAAGAGTGAGAGGGGTGCCGTTGATTCCGGCGATGATCCAAGTGTTGGTGGTCAAAGTAAGCGCGGAGTTCACGATTTGACCTGCCTTGTTCGCCTGGATGGATGAACTGGTGCCGCCTAACAGAATATTGCCGCCAGCGAGTGTGATGCCGCCAGAACCAGAGGCAAAAGTGAGAGCGGTGGCTTGCACAGTTCCGCTGACCGCGATGGTCCCTGTGGCGAGACCTGTCGTGGTGAGCCCAAAGTGCACCGTGTCGATATCTGAAGTGGCCACGTCCGTCGGGAGTGTGGCCCCAATCGCATCAGTGCTCCAGCCTTGCGTAGTATTGCCCGTGGTGAGTGCGGCCCAAGTTCCCGCAGCGTTACCAAAGCCTGCGGTGGTGCCGTTGTTGTCCCAGTAGTAGGTCGCGGGGCCTCGAATGACGAGATTGAGTGTGTTTCCGGTGAAACTCAAGTTCGCTGCTGTACCCGCAGTCATCGTTGAAACGATAACACTCGTTGGGAGACTACCGGAGACAGATCCCCACGTCATCAGGGGGTAAGTCCCTGGCGCGAGGCCCGCCGTCACGACGACTCTCACGCTGGGGGAGGCGGTGAAATTGGCCAGACCCGTGATGATGAACGGACTCACCGATGTGCTGGGCGTGATGGCAGCAAAATCAAACTCCAGCGTTCCAGCGGCATTTGCGGTGAGCGCGGCACTCGTCCAGGCCAACGTGTTGTTTGGGATTGCCACGCCAAAGGTTGCTGTGGTTGCGTTCAAGATCACTGTGGAGCTCACAGCACTCCCGCCGACAACTCCTTGCAGCTTTCCATCGTTGATGGTGGTCGTGCCGGTGAAATTGTTCACACCCGCGAGAGCCTGCGTGCCTGTGCCAGTTTTGATGAGACTCAAACCGGTGCCATTGATGTTGCCGGAGAAACTGTAGTTTGATAGCGCATGGATCGTGAGTGTCACAGCCGTGGTGGGTGTGTTGATGATTTGCTGGGTTCGCAGATTGGCGGCTGTGTTTTGCAGGCCTGCGATCGTCTGGCTAAATCCATTTAGATCGAGCCGAGAAAAGCGCCCTGATCCGCCACCAGCCACCCCATTGATGGACACGACCGTGGTCGTGGGCAGGGCGTTGTTGATGCCAAGTTTGACGATGAGATTGGCATCATTGTCCCCAGGGTGAAGGCTTGTGTCGCCCGAGTAAGTGCTGGCTGCATTGAGCCGAATCGTTTGCTGTGAGTTGCTGGCTACCGTGGAGAGCGAGCGATAGATCACACTCGCGGAGCCAGACATGGCGCCGTTGAGCGTCAGAGTGGAGACAGCAGCGCCAGTGCCGAAATCAGGAGCGTGAATGGAAACGCCACCAGTGCCGCTAAGTGCGATGGGAGTGCTGAGCGTGAGATTTTGCAGTGTCGGCATCAGCGTGCTGCCACCGGCAAGTGTGAACGCACTCGGACTGCCCAAGGCATTGGCATGGCCTAGAGCCAACATGCCCGCATTGATCGTGATGGAGCCGGTGAACGCCGTATTCGACCCGCTGATCGTCAGCGTAGAGGTGCTGGTGTTTTTGACGATGGCTCCTGGTCCGCTGATAACACCGCTAAGTGTCTGCACGGCACTGCTGCTGTGGACCAAGGTGGAACTGCTGCCAATGGCGATGTTTCTGCTATAGGCACCGCTGCCCAGCTGACCAGTGCCGCCGATTTCCAGCGTGCCGCCATTCACTGTGGTGTTGCCGGTGTAGGAGTTGATGCCGGAGAGAGTCTGCGTGCCAAGGCCGGTCTTTGTGAGCGTCATTCCGGCGGCGCCATCTACGATGTCACCCAAGTAGCCGACAGCAGCCTCAGGATTCAAGGTCAGCGCAGTGACTCCAGAGTATCCTCCTGCCGTGGTGCAGAAGACGGTGGTGAGGTCTTTGTCGCCAATGAGTGCGCCGAACGCCAGCGATGTCGCTGAGGTTCTGAGGCCGTTGGTCGCATCACCAGCGATGCTATTGAGCGTGTCGAACGCTGAGTTCTGTAGCGCTTGGCCGCTGCCAAGAATGAGGATGCCGCCGCTGATACGAGTAGAGCCTGAGAAGGTGTTGGCAGCGTTGAGTGCCAAGGTCAGCGTGTTGCCCTCTTTGGTCAGTCCTTTGCCGGAACCTGCCAACGCGCCCGCGATGATGATAGTAGAACCAGTGCTGCCGCCAGCCTGCCTTACGGTGAGGTTGTCATTGAGCGTGATATTCAGATCACTGGTGAAAGTCACGGTTCCAGTGCCACCAGCGGAGCGTGTCAGATAAGCCAGGCCAGAAACAGGTTGATCAAAGGTAAGCGAGCCGCTCGTGCCTTTTTGAAACAGTGTGGCTTCACTGCCAGTGCTATCGCCAACAGCGAATTCACCGAGTGTGATGGGCATATTGACGTTAACCGTTTGGCTGCCGGTAATGTCGGTGTTTTGGTAACCTATTACGCCGATTCCATTTGGAACGACCGCAGGATTCCAGTTCGCGGTGTTGGTCCAGTCAAAGGTCCCACCGACCGTAGGAACCCAATTGCCACCCGCCGGTGGCGGTGCGGAAATGGCATTCACTGATGTATTCGAGGTGACGACGGGAGCCAATCCAGGGGTGAAAACGGCCTCAGCCTCCGAGCTGGTTCCGCTGACAGTCGTCACGGAATTGCCACGATACGAAAGCGATGATCCCGAGCCCAGATAAAGCGTCACCGTGCCATCGCCATTGTCCGCAGCCACCCCGAAGCGTCCGGTGAAACTCAGTCCGATGGATGCATCCGTGTAAGTCTCCGACGCGCCAGGATTGGAGATCACATAGTGCAGGAGGTTTTTTCCGGCGACCGCGCTCTCGATCTTCATGCCGACCACGATGCCACTGCGCACGAGTTGAGTGACGTTTTGCACCGTGCCACTCGTGCTGCCAAAGTGCGGTTCATACACAGTGGCAAAGGCTTTGTCCCAGGCCTCTCCGATCTGCCGAATCACCAGCGTAGGCGCCACGCGATTATTGTAGGGGCTGGGAGCATCGACGATGGACGGGCTATCCACCTTCGCATACTCGCGGCTGGTCACAGCGGGCATGTGCATGTCCATATAGCGAGCGGTGCCGGAAACGGTCGCCACAAACTGCGCCCGCATTGATTGGTTGTTCGGATACGAGACGGCAGTGTTGGTGAAGTATCGCCAGCCAGGTTGGTCATTCGCATCACCGATGTCGTTTTGAAAACGGGTAGGCTGGCTGACGAGTGGCAATGTCACGCCATCCGTGCGGAGATCCACAGTCGTCTCGCCGATGTTTCGATAAATGTAGTCGTGATATTGATTGGTGACGTTTCCATTGAGCGTGGTCGCCACGCGATTAGTGACGGTCGATTTCGAGCGAAAAACATCCACATAAAACCCCGTCGTAGCCGAGGTGCGAATGATCGCCAGCGTGCGCTGCTGGGTGCCCTCTGCGAGTGTCCCTTTGTTATCAGCGAACGAGCTGCACGTGAACGACACATTAGGCGAAACGGCTGCCGCAAAGGGCTGCGGCTCCATGTCCACGGTTTGCACCTTGTTGATAGCATAGCCTTCCCATCCGCCTTCACCACGCGATGCTCCATTGACGATGACGGTGTTGTTGGAAGCAAACACGCGATAGTAGTTGGTGGTGATCGCATCGGCATAGTCCTCACGGCCCGATTTCGCCCCCATCACCTGGCCCAGGCCGTAGAGCTCCATGCTCATGCCGCTGGCGTGGCTATGCACATGTCCGGCCCCACCGACAAAGGCCATCAGTCCATAAGTGGCACTTCCCGTAGGTGCGAGATTGCGTTGCAGCGCGATGCCTGCAAAGGGCAGCGTGTCCGTGCGCGGTAATGCAGGCACTACGGATGGCTCTGGAATGCTGTCGGACTGCCAGAGCAGTTGCAGCGGATCATCGTGCTGACCCAGAGGATCGTAATCATTAAGCGTGGCACGATTGTAATCACCTGAGGCGACACCGCCGTTGATCAGTGAGCCGAAATACGTGGCAAGATCAGTCCAGCCTCGGGCTTTGGCATGTTGATAAACCATTTCATATCGGGCATACGGCTGACCACTGGCCGGGCGATGCCCATCGCCGAAGCTGATCTGTTCGCCATTCGGATAGCTCAGGTAATTGATGCGAGGTAGGCTCAGGGGCAGGTTCGGATAGCCGTCAAACAAGGCCAAGCTCGGATCGATCCGCTCTAGTAGCACCATGTGAGTGCTTCTAATTGTACCAACAGCGCCTGAGTATTGTAGCGACTCCGGCCAGATGTCACCCGGCTCGACATAGTTTCGGTAGTCGTAGTCTAGCGAGGCCTGCTTACTCGTGCTGGCAGTAAGATACACCTGCAAGGCCGTGGCTCGCTCGGTCGATGAATCCAGTGCCAGAAGGTTGTTTAACATGCAGGTGGCCTCCAGCGCCGACCAGTTGCTTTCTTTTTGCCCGTGATCCCTGGCGAGCTGGTAGAGCTTGCGGAACACGCTCTGTCCGTTGGTGAAGTTAAAGTTCACCATGCCCGCTGTTTGCACGTCATAGACCTGATTGGTCTGAAGCCAGGAATAGAGAAAATCATAGACGATGGGCAACTGCCCACCCGTCACGCGTGCCTCTTTAAGAAAGTCGTCCTGAAAAATCCAACCGCCATTCGCGGTGTTCGTCGAAGTAGCCACTGGCAGCAGCGTCTTCACCGCATTGTGTAAAATGTCCGCCGCGCATTGAGCGTATTTGGCATCGCCTGTGAGGTAATAGAGCACCGCACAATCAACGGCATCGTTGAACTTGGCTTCGGCTTGAAAACGCACCGTGCTTTCCGCATAGGCAGGGATTGTTTTGAACTTTGGCGTCGCCAACGTCCAATCCACTGGTAAGCCCCGCAGAAACACATCGCGATCCGCTTGATGACTCGCCACATCCGCTGCCACTCGCGACACCATGCCGTTATAGACACTCGTGGCCCAGCTGTTGCCCGTGATCTAGGCCAGGATGTCCGCCTTATCCGATTCCCGCACCCAGATGAATGGCCGCACATAGCTCACTGGCGGCAAATTGTAGATGATCTGGGGCCGTGTGTCTGGAGCCCCAGAGACTGCGCCCTCAGCCGAGGTCACTGAATATCGCACGATACCACTAGGCACAGCGTCCGTGCTTAGTCGCAGAAACACATACTGCCCCGCGCCCGCACCGCTGGCGTATTGAGCATTCAGGTAGTTTTTCAAAGCAGCGGCACTGGTGGAAACAAAACCCGTCGGTGTCGTTGAGAGGAGCAGGTTATTCAGGATCAAAGTCGCATCGCTCGTGTCCACGGTGGCCGTTTGGCCATAGTAGTCGCCAGCCAGCACCGCAGCATTGGCACGGCGACCAAGGCCATAGAGATCCACACTCGGTGGTGTGCCTGTGACACTCTCCAAATGAAAACGGAACGCCGCCGAAGTGAATGGATTCGCCACGGCTCCGAGATTGGGTAACTGCAGCACAAACACCGACGACCGATCCATCACCGGACTCCCCGAGCCACCAG
>JAPLUM010000211.1 GCA_026397605.1 Verrucomicrobiota bacterium
ATTTACCGGCCAGTGGGCCGATCTTCCGTTTGATACGATTGTGCAAAAAGCCAAATCATTTGGTTATGATGGCGTGGAGCTAGGCTGCTGGGGAGACCACTTTGAGGTCGCTAAGGCAGATCAAGCTTACTGCGATGACAAACGTGCCAAGCTCAAAGCCGCAGGCATGCAGTGCCATGCGATCTCCACACATCTTGTGGGACAAGCTGTTTGTGATAACATTGATCCGCGCCATGCCCAGATTTTACCTGCCTACATTTATGGTGATGGCGAGCCTGAGGGAGTGCGTCAGCGTGCGGCTGAGGAACTCATTAAGACGGCACATGCTGCGAAGCGTTTTGGTGTGAGCGTGGTGAACGGTTTCACTGGCAGTTCTATCTGGCATCTCTGCTATTCATTCCCACCCAATTTACCAGGTCAGATTGATGCTGGATATGCAGATTTCGCGAAGCGGTTCACTCCGATTTTTGATGAGTATCAGAAGTTGGGCATTCGCTACGCTCTAGAAGTTCATCCAACGGAAATCGCTTTCGATATTGCCAGTGCTGAGCGCGCGCTACAGGCGGTGGACTATCATCCAGCTTTTGGCTTCAACTATGACCCAAGTCACTTTGGTTATCAGGGAGTCGATTATGTGAAATTTATCCGCATGAGGCGGGTGTGTTTGGTGGCCATGTGGACTTTCATAAGCCAAGCCGTTACTGGGACTTTAAGTCGGTCGGTCGTGGGAATATTAACTTTGAGAAGATCATTCGTGCCCTCAACGATATCGACTATTCTGGTCCTCTGAGTGTTGAGTGGGAAGACGGTGCCATGGACCGTGAGTTCGGCGCTACGGAATCCGCTGCATATGTGAAGAAGCTGGATTTCCCATCAAGCAAGATCGTGTTTGATGCTCAGTTTGCCGAAAATAGCAAGTAAGGCATCGCAGGTTTTTATCTGTAGTTCATGATCTGCCCGTATCACGAAGGTGCTGCGGGCTTTTCATTTAGATGTGGCTAGCTTCTTGGGCCTTTATCTCTTCCCGTTTTGGCCTCGCTTTGTCTGACGCTCACGGACACGAGAGCGCAATCTCGCCGCGGCTAACGCCTGCTTTAACTGAGTGTTTTGTTGCTGTATTTGGCTGATCTCGATTTGGATCGCATCAGTCATTGCGTGCGTGTTTGCTGACTTGGCTTTGGCGGGTTCTGTTGATTCTGCTGGCGAGATTGTCTGGGGCGTGCTCGCCACTTCGTCCAGATCAGGCATCGGTGCCATGTCGAATGATGGAGTAGAGGCTGAAGGGGTGGCAACGGCAGATAGATGATTCCCGTCATCTAGTCCGATGATTGACTCCAGTTGCATCAGCCTTGCCTTTGTTCCTGGCAGTTCAACACACATTTGCTTGGTAATATCCAAAGTAGTCTGCAACTGATGCTCACGCTCTCGTGATTTCTGCAAAAGATCGTCAAAGCGCTTTTCCTCTACTTTTAACTGGTCGCTGGCCATATGGCGGAAGAGGTCAAATTGACGCTGCATTTCCGCACGCCAAGCATTTGCGTCTTGGCGTGTATTCATGAGATCCTTTTGCTGATCTAGGATTTGCAGCTCCAGCGCATCTCTGTTTTTAAGCAGCTTTGACTCAGTTCTTCGGAGTAACCAGACTCTAATCAATGCTGCAATAAACAAAACAGCCATGATGAGAGTCATCAAGACAAAGGGCTGGCATTCGATGGGGATTGATTTCACGAGGTCCATGCAAGCAGGGCAAAGTCCGATGAGCAAGAAGGCAAAGCTCAAGTCATCATTTTTTCAGGTTAGGCCTTGAAAGCCGTAATATCTAAAAAATCAATACTAGCGAAGTTTTTCCAATCTTCTTCTTTGCAGTCACTGCAATCCCTTCTTGCCGTAGGGCACATTCGAGACATTCTCAGGGCTTCCATGCGCGTATTGCTCACCACAACTTCCTACCAAGACACCCCCGGCGACCACCATGCTCTTTTTGAGTCGCAGGGATTTGATATTCATCGTGAGCGGGGACCTTTACCAGAGAGCCGTATGATAGAGCTTGCGGGGGATTTTGATGCGTTTCTCTGTGGTGATGACGAAATTACGAAGGCCGTTTTAGATAAGGCGCTTCCACGACTCCGTGTGATTAGTAAATATGGCATCGGTCTGGATAAAATTGATGTGACGGAATGCAGCGCTCAAAAGCTTCCGGTGCTCTTTACTCCAGGTGTAAATCACACGCTTTTGCTAAAGAAAATGGGGTCACCCGTCATGAAACGATTGAGAGTCTCATTGCCTCTATCGACGTTCTCAGCCTGCATGCGAATTTGAGCGAAAGCACGCGGCATCTAGTTCGTGCGGATCGCATTGCTTTGGCCAAGCCGGGGCTACTTGTCGTCAATACATCCCGAGCTGAGTTGGTGCATATGCCGGACATGATCGCCGCCTTAAACGCGGGTGCTGTTGGCGGCTACGGGACAGATGTTTTGGACGAAGAACCGCCGCCAGCAGATCATCCTTTGCTGACGCATCCAAAGGCTTTGATCACTCCACATATCGGCAGCCGAACCTATGAAAGTGTGCCTCGCCAAGCTATGCGCGCGACGCTGAATCTCGTGAACTATCTGAAGGGTGAAAAGGATGTGATCCAAGCTAATAAGTGGTGAAATTTGAGTAGTCTTCGTTTTAGTTTCCTACTTCAAAGTTCGTTTTTTCATGTCTAAGCATCTTCATTTTATCGGCATCTGTGGTACGGCTATGGGCTCTACCGCGGTGGCTTTACGTCAACTTGGTTACACCATCTCAGGCTCAGACGAAAAGGTCTATCCACCGATGTCTGACGTGCTGCGCGATGCGGGCATTACCCTGGTCGAGGGCTACCGCGCTGCCACCCTACCACCCAAAGCTGATCTTTATATCGTCGGCAATGCCATCTCACGTGGCAATGAAGAGCTTGAGACTCTGCTGGAGCGAAAGCTTCCCTATGTCTCCATGGCAGAGCTTCTGAAACAGGAAGTCATTCAGGGAAAGCGTAGCTTTGTCGTTAGTGGCACACATGGCAAGACGACGACCACCACGATGCTGGCATGGATCTTTGAAAATGCAGGCAAAGAGCCCGGTTTCATGATCGGTGGCGTACCGGAGAATTTTGCTACAGGGGCGCGCTTTAATCACAGTGATCTTTTTGTGATTGAGGGTGACGAGTATGACACAGCTTACTTTGATAAGCGCAGTAAATTCCTACACTATCTTCCTGAGTGTGCTATTTTGAATAACATTGAGTTTGATCACGCGGACATCTTTAAAGATCTGAGTGAAATTTTGCTTACCTTTCAGCGCCTGCTGAATAGTGTTCCCAGGAATGGTTTGGTGCTCATGAATGGCGACGATCCGAATTGTCTCTCACTCAAGAGTTATGCTCCCGTTAAAACCGTCGGTATCGGGGCGTCCTGTTCGGAGCGGATCGTCATCACTGAAGTGACACCAGAGAGCACTGCTTTTGAGATTAATGGTGCGCCTTTCAGTGTGCCGAT
This sequence comes from Verrucomicrobiota bacterium, assembly GCA_026397605.1. Classification (GTDB taxonomy): domain Bacteria; phylum Verrucomicrobiota; class Verrucomicrobiia; order Verrucomicrobiales; family Verrucomicrobiaceae; genus Prosthecobacter. Next base: position 3,522 of record JAPLUM010000211.1, read on the forward strand.
GATTGGTGAATTCAACGTCCGCAATGCCGCCATGTGTATCTGCGCTGCACGTCATGCTGGGCTGAACGATGATGAGATTCGCAGCGGCTTGGAAAGTTTTAAAGGTATTCGCCGCAGGCAGACCGTGCGTGGTGAGGTGAATGGCGTTACTGTCATTGACGATTTTGGGCATCATCCGACCGCCATTCGGGAAACGCTTCGCGGGTTCCGTCAAAAGTATCCGGGTCGTCGTCTCTGGGCGGTTTTCGAGCCACGATCCAATACGAGTCGTCGGAATGTGCTTCAAGACCAATTGATTGAAGCACTCAAGGAAGCAGACGGCAGTGTGATAGCTGCTGTGGCTAATCCTGAAAAAGTAGCTGCTGATTTAAGGTTAGATGTCGCGAGGGTTGCAGAAACCGTCAGAGCATCAGGTCTTCCTTGCTTCCATGAGTCCAGCACGGACGCTATCATTGCTCGTCTTCAAAATGAAACGCAGTCAGGTGACGTCATCATTATTTTCAGCAACGGTGGCTTTGATGGCATTCACGATCGGCTTTTAAAGGCGCTCAGTGATAATGTTTAGGGGATGCGTGAGCCTGTGATTTCACAATAGTTTGGTCTTGATTGTCCAGCTTCGGTTTCTTTTCGTGCACGTATAACACGAAAAATAAAGTTCACCTTGTTCGCGATTTCGGTATCAAGAGCTCCACCATGGCCAGGTTGAGCTTCCGATAAGGTTGGTATATCTTGAAGAATCACGCAGTGCTTAACATGATGTTATCGACCTGAGGTGTCTTTGACGTCAATGCCTTCCCTCATGTGTTTGTATTTTTCACAAAGGCGATAACGGCTTCTGGCACGGCTATTGCTTATCCTTGATTCATAATTCTCATCAATCGTGGAACAGCCAACTAGAATCATCCCCTTGAGCGCTAATCGCGCAGGACAGCAACCATCTAACATTATCCGGATGGATCCGGATCCTGGTATGATCAAAATG
>JAPLUM010000201.1 GCA_026397605.1 Verrucomicrobiota bacterium
AAGGAAGCGCCTCCGCATCCAGCCGCGTGTTTGCAGCTCCTAGCATCCCCACCACGCCCACTGCATCCGCCGCGCCCTCACGCCGCACGATCTCCAGCGCCGCGAGCACATCCGGCCCGCCTTCCACAAAGGCCAGCTTGGGAAAGCGTGCCGCCTCTTCCAGATTCACAGGCCAGCTTTTTCCGCCGCCCCAGGCATGGCATTTCCTCGTAGGCATCGCGCCATACGCATCCCATGGCAGGCCATCCAGCCGCCGCCCTTCCGCGATGCGTCCGCACGGATCACACACGCACCACGCCACGCGCCGCCACACATCCGCAAAGCGTAGTAACCCGCCAGTCTGCGCCGCTGCCAGCGTGTCCAACGAATAGCCGCGCATCTCCGCCAGCCTCTTCAGTTCACCCGCTCGCGCCGGTCGCAACTTCGGCGAGGGCTTTGTCTTTGTAGCGCCTTGACCATTTGAGCCTTGTGGCTGAATGTCTCCCCATACGGTATATCCTGGGGTTTGGAGTGATTGCGCGGAAATATTGCGCCTTATCCCTGTGGTGTTCCCGCTGTCCGACGCAGCAGGGTTCACCGCACTTTTCCTTTCATGAAAAGACACCGGCAGCACTGCGCCGCCGCACTTCTCCCGCGCCCATGACAGCGCCTCCGGTAATGGCACATCAAGAGCGAGCTGGATGAAGTCGATCACCGTTCCCGAATCTCCGCTGGCATGATCACGAAAGCGCCGCCCTTCCGCGAACACGGAAAAGCTCGGATGCCGATCCTCCCGAAAAAAGCGCCGCCCTTCCGCGAACACGGAAAAGCTCGGATGCCGATCCTCCCGAAAGGGTGACATGCAGGACTTGCCCGGCTCCCCCGGCAGATTCAGCAGCCGCCATGCCTCTGGGATGGAAAGCCGCGCTTTGATTTCTTCGATGTTGATCTCTCCGGCCTTCATTGTCCGCACCTCCTGATTGCCTTTTGAAACCACGCCTCACCAAGCACCCGCACCAGCGCCCGCTCATGTTCCGGCGTCCACCAACTCTTTTCCCGCATGTGAAAAAGCCAGTTCTCAGGTTCATCATGGAACTGCTGAACCAGAGGTTCGTACTTCCATGTATGCCCAGGAATGCGCATCACTAGATGCCGCCCATCCTGCCAGACTAAAGCCGCGCTCACTTCGCCACCTCCTCAGCGATTTGAGTTTCCCGCATCTGCCGCAGATACTCCCGCAAGGTAGGAAGATGCACCAGCACAGCGCCGCGAATCGCGCCCGGCTTTCTCAGCCTCACCAGTAGGCCCGGCACAGTCACCCCGAGGTCAATCACCGCACTCCGGGAAAGCCCCGAAATCGGACACCGCCCCCGGATGCCGGGAAGTCTTGCCCACTCTGCCGATTCAAGGCTGGCAGTCTGGAATTTGTTTTCGTGGCCTTTGGGTTTCGAGCCTGCCAGTGTGGCAGGCCCGCTGTCTTGGATGTTAGTATGAATAGTCATTGGCGTGAACGGCAATTGTCTCCGTTACCAATGATCTAAGTAGCTCACGCGCTATATCGCCACGCCGAGAGCGGCTGTGATGTCTTCAAAATGCAAACCCACTGTCACCAATTCATTTTAGATTGCTGACAAGTGTAAGCCACCAAGGATCGTCATCCCCTGTAATGTCCTTGAACCAAGTTGTTGCATCGTCCCGATCCCGAATAGCACGGCCCAATTTTGTCCGCATGACCTCAAGT
>JAPLUM010000622.1 GCA_026397605.1 Verrucomicrobiota bacterium
GGCTATTCCACGGCGCGGCCGGAAGACGAAAACTCGGACTCGTCAGAGTATCACGTGCATTTCGGTCTGGCAGCGTTTCTTAGTTGCTCTTCCTTTCACTCCTCCTTCTTCTTGCGGTCTTTCCTTTGCATGCCCAGAAAGCGCCGAAGTCCAAACCCTCGATCAAGATCACTTCTGTCGAGGTGGCGACTCGGGACATCGTTTACAAAACGACACCTCAGGGCGAGCTGAAGCTGCACTTTTTCATGCCCAAAGGCGAAGTGCAGATCGCCATGCAGCGGCCTTGCGTGGTGTTCTTTTTTGGTGGGGGTTGGAAGAGCGGATCCTATGTCCAGTTTGTAGCACAGGCCGAGTATCTGGCCAGCCGAGGGATCATTGCCGCCTGCGCAGACTATCGAATTTCCAGCATTCACAAAACCACCCCTGACAAAGCCGTCGAGGATGCCAAGAGCGCCATCCGTTGGGTGCGTGGACATGCCGATGAGATCGGAGTGGACCCTGGCAAGATCATCGCCGCAGGCGGCTCGGCGGGTGGACACCTGGCAGCCTGCACCGCACTGGTTTCTGCCTTTGACGCTGAGACCGACGACAAAGCCATCTCCTCTCGTCCAGATGCCCTGGTCTTGTTCAATCCAGCCATGAACATCGCCACCCTCTTCAAACAACGTGCCACAGGGGACAGTCCCATCACCCTGGAAATGGCTGAGGCCATCACGCCAAACAGCTTCGTGTCGAAAGACACTCCACCCGCCATTCTCTTTTTCGGCACAGCGGACAAGCTCAAAGAAGGTGGCGACGAATACGTGAAAAAAGCACGCGCGCTTGGTTTGCGGGCCGAGATGTGGGCGGCTCCAGATATGCCCCATGGTTTCTTCAACAAAGAACCCTGGAAGCAAGTGACCACACGCCAGATGGACGTCTTTCTGACCTCATTAAATTACCTCGGCGGTGAACCAACGCTCACTCTGCCCGAAGGTGCCCCGACACTAAAGAGCGAGTAGTGGCAGCGGATACCCGGCTTGATGATGTGACAGATCGACTTCCGTCCACCACCGAAATCCGAGCGACTCCATGCGTTTCTAAAACCGTTCTCCGATGAATGACCGTCGCGCTCTCATCCTCATTCTGAGCCTCGCTTGGTCGATCCTCGCGCCTCCCACTTGGGCGGCTGTTCCGGTGAAAGTCATTTTTGATACCGATATGGAGACCGACTGTGATGATGGCGGTGCCCTGGCCATTTTGCACTCGCTGGCAGATCTGGGAGAATGCCAAATCATCGCCTGCGGCACCAGCGTGCTCACATTGGACGCCTTGGCCACGGTGGATGTCATCAATCGCTACCGAGGCCGCCCAGGCATCCCGCTGGGGCAGGTGAAAGGTCAGGGCGTGCGTCTGACATCCAAGTTCAGCCGCCAGATCGCCACTGAGTTTCCGCACCGTGTGAAGTCAGCCAGCGAGATCCCCGATGCGGCGCACCTGTATCGTGATGTCCTGGCGGAGCAGCCCGATCACTCGGTCACCATGATCACGGTCGGTTACCTGACCAATTTAAAGAACCTGCTCGCCCTGCCCGCCACCGATCAGCACGCCAGTGGCATCGACATCGTGCGTGCCAAGGTGTCCCAATACGTCTGCATGGGCGGCAACTTCATCGGCTATCCGCCGAAGGACGATCTGGCGCTGGGTAACGTCAATTTTTGTAGAGACGCAGACTCAGCCTTCGACGTCCTGAACCAATGGCCCACCGAGATCGTCTTTGCCGGTCGTGAAGTATGCAGCGTGCCCAGTGGTGTCCGCATCGGAGAAAGCCTCCGCCACACTCCCGCCGACAACCCCGTCCGCCGCGTGTACGAGCTGTATTCAGGTGGCCAAGCTAGCAACCGCCACGTCGCCGATCTTGCCGCCGTCTATTATGCCATTCGAGGCATTACCGACTGCTGGGACCTCTCAGCCCCAGGAAAAATGCAGCTGCAAAAAGACCTGCAGTTTGAGTGGGCCTTCACCCCTCAGGGAAAGCAGCGCTATCTCCTGAAGAAACCCAACAAAAACGGCCAAAACGACCGCCACGTCGAAGCGACATTAGATAAGCTGCTCATCAAGCCCAAGGCCGAATGAGAAACCAAGTCCATAAGGCCTTGCTAACAGCCGCACCAAACAAAGCCGCCCTGATCCATCATCCTAAAAACCTGTTTCAAGTTTCAGGTTT
>JAPLUM010000707.1 GCA_026397605.1 Verrucomicrobiota bacterium
GCAGGGTTTCTTTTGCCTCTTCCGTCTTGGCTAAAACGAGCACACCTGAGGTTTCGCGGTCAAGACGATGGACGATCCAGACACGGGCCATGCCGGTGCGCGCGCGATCACGAACGTAGCCTGTGATGGCGTGATAGGCGGTTTTATCGGTCTCTTTTTCGATGGAGATGGTCAGGAGGTGGGCGGGCTTATGCACGACGATGATGTCGTTGTCCTCATAGAGGATGCTCATGCCCTGCGGCAGGTCTGGAGCTGGTGGCGGTGCTTTGGTCGGGTGAATGCTGACTTGGTCACCTACCTTGAGCTCCTGATTGTGACGTGTCACGACTTGGTCATTTACGCGTATGGCACCGAATTTCAGCCATTGCTTCACATTGGTGCGCTTCACCTCCGGCCATGTTTGGAAAAGGAAGGCCAGAAGAAGTTGAGGCTCAGAAACGGTCTTGGGTGGAATCATGGAAAGCGTTACATCCCATGAACCAAGCTCTGGCGCAACAAGCTACTTCACCTGTGCGGGATGCATGAGGTAGGCGATCAGGTCCCGAATCTGGTCTGGCTGGAAGGCAAGCAGCAGGCCTTCTGGCATCATGGATACAGGGGATGTTTCTGTTTTGGTAATGTCTTCGCGATTCAAAGTCATGGTTTCAACCAGGGTTCGTAGTGTCAAAGTCTGCTCGGAGGTGCTGGCGATGATACCGCTGAGACTTCGGCCATCTTTGAGCTTGATCAGACTCATGCGGTAGTCTGCGCTGACGACGCCACTGGGATCAGCGATGTTTTCCAGTAGGTAGTCGATGTTTGCGCGGCCTGAACCTGTGAGATCAGGGCCTAGTTTGCCGCCCTGGCCATACATTTGGTGGCAGGCTCCGCAGACGGCGCTGAACAGCACGCGTCCCTGGCTGAGATTGGCTTTGGCGAGGGTTGCGACATCCAGCTGTTTTTTGATCTTCTCGATGAGTTCTTTTTTATCGGCGGCGGAGTCGCGCAGTTCTCCCCAGACTTCAGTGAGCTTTTTGGTTAGAGCTTCATCTTTGAAATCACGGATCTGTCGAGCATGGAAGGCGGTGACTTCAGTGCGGTCGATCTGACCTTTACTCACGCTTTCTAACATCGCGGTGGCCCAAGCGGGGCGGGAAACCAGTGCATCCAGAACGGCGGGGCGATCCGCAGGCGCGAACTTTCGGTAATCCTTCACCAGTCGTTGGCCGATGGCTGGGTCATCAAAGAGCGTCAGCCCGCGCACGGCGGCTACGTTTAGTCCACGCACATCGAGAAGGCCTTCACAAACCGTTCGCAGGTCGGCGGGGCGGGCCTCGATCAGCGTCTTCAAAGCGGCCTCGCGTGTTGAAATTTCCGCTTGGGCATCGAGCACGATTTTCTTCACATCATCCAAAGCCCGGCCATCGCCGAAAAGGATGGCAAGGTCGCGAATGAGAGTTGTTTGGCCTTTGGCTAAGACGGCGAACGCATCCCAGCTCACTGGCTTCGGTACCTTCCGCAGACCTTTAAAGGCCTCCGCCATGCCTTCGAGGATGCTCGGCGCCTGTTCAGGCTTAGCGCTTGTCAGCAGCGTATTCAGATGTTCTGGCTGCGTGGCGAGACTACGTGTGATCCATTTCAGTGTCTTCGGCCAGGTGCAATGCAGGGCGACCTTCACCAGCGCAGATGGGTCATGCTTTGCCAGTGGGCTGATGCCATACCAGACCATGTTTGGTAGGAAAGGATCGTTGGAATGCTCAGTGTGCTTCAGTAGTTCGATGGCGAGTTCGGCGCGGCTGATTAAAGGCAGACGCTGGAGCGTGCTTGCCAGGGTGAGTTGTACGAGGCTGGATTTCTCAGTGCGGGCGAATTCAATAATTTTAGGCACATCAGGGCTAGCCGCCCATTTGAGGCCAAGATTCTGGCATTTTCCCTCAATCGTATCCATTGGCCAGAACTGCGTCATCTCACGGATCGCTAGCACGCGCTGATGTTCATCACCTTTGAGATCGGCCTTTTGCAAAGGCTTTCGCCAAGCAAACGGAGTCTCTGGCTTCTTCACCTCCCCATAACTGATGCGGAAGATGCGACCTGAAGTGCGATGCACCCCTGTGCTGTCGTGGCATTCACCCGTATCACTCCAGTCTAAAATGAAGCCGCTACCATCCGGCCCTGTACTGATTTCGATACCACGGAACCAGGGATCATCACTGAGAAAAACATCCGGCTCGTGTTTGCCGACGTAGCCGCTCCCATTGCGTTCCAGGCGCTCTACATTGGCGCAGCGACCATGCATGTTGAGTGTAAAAAGTTTGTTCCGATACTGCTCAGGCCACTGGGTGCCCTGATAAATCATCATGCCGATGTGGGCGTGGCCACCACCGAGACTATTCGCCTTTCCATCTCGGCTGGCCTGCCAGCTGCCACTGCGGTCGTAATGGTAGTGATCGGCGATGGTATCCAGCTTCTCATACACATACGGATTCAGCGTGCTGGAGTCCATGAGATGGGCACCTGGGATGAGGTGCCAGAGATGGCCCGTGACCGTATTAATGAAAAACATCTCGCCATTTTGATCCCAATCATGGCCCCAGGGATTGGTCGTTCCATGGGTCAGCACTTCGACGATTTTTCGCTCAGGATGAAACCGCCAAATACCGCCTTTCATCGGGATGCGTAGATCGTCTGGTGTGCCTGGGATACCGAGCTTCCCAGGGCAAGAGTGGCCGCAGCGACCATACAGCCAACCGTCTGGCCCCCAGCGCAGGCCGTTGGCAAAGTTGTGGTAGTTGTCTTTGGCTACAGTGAACCCATCGATCATCACTTGCGGCGGTCCATCAGGGATGTCGTCCTCATTGGCGTCTGGGATATAGAGCACCTGTGGCGGACACATCAGCCATACGCCACCTCGACCGACTTCAACGCTGGTCAGCATCTGCACATCTTCAGTGAAAACTTTCCGCGTCTCTGCCACTCCATCCCAGTCCTTGTCTTCGAGGATGACGACGCGGTCCTTTAGCCCGAGATCAAAGCGCTTTTCCCGCTCTGCATACGTGTAGTTTTCAGCCACCCACATCCGCCCCTTTTGATCCCAGGCCATGGCGATGGGATTTTGCACGTCGGGCTCTGCTGCGAATAGGGTTGCTTTGAAGCCAGACGGCAGTTTCAGCATCTTCAGCGACTCTTGTGGCGTCGGCGGCTGAGCATTACCTGGGTCGGAATTGTAGATCGCCGGGAAGTCAGCTTGAGCCAAAGCTGTGAAAGCCAGCAATGCTGCAAAGGACGAATGGGACAGAGATAACATGAATGAGAAATCGTGTGCACAAATGCACTTCATTCACTTCAGCGCAGTTCCTCGATCCATTTCTCACAGGTCTGCGGCTGGAATGCCCTGATTGCAGCTAGTAAGGAAATAGGATCTGTCTCGGTGATGAGGCAATCTAGGTGTTCGGATTTCAGGAAACCTGAGTTGGTCATGTGATTGAGGAAGGTAAGCAGGTGATCAAAGAAGCCTGCTACATTCAACAAACCAACGGGTTTGCCGTGAAAGCCGAGTTGTAGCCAGGTGAGGGTTTCAAAGAGTTCATCCAGCGTGCCGAAGCCGCCTGGTAGGGCAATGAAGGCATCGCTGAGATCAACCATCATTTGTTTCCGTTCATGCATGGATCGGGTGACGTGCAGTTCCGTGCAGCCCGTGTGCCCCAGCTCTTTGGCCAGCAGAGATTCGGGGATCACGCCGATGATTTCTCCCCCAGCCGCCAATGCAGCGTCAGCAATGACGCCCATGATTCCGACATTGCCTCCGCCATAGACAATGCCGATGTTTTGCTGGGCCAAAAACGTAGCTAACTCAGCCGCAGCAGTTGCATAAACGGGATCAAGGCCGCGACTGGACCCACAGTAGATGGCGATGCGCATGAGAAGTTGGTTATTGTTTTACGATGTCCCAGACCTTGCTGTATTTGGCTAAATCAGGACCGAGATCTTGGATGACTTCACTCTTGGCTCGTATGGCTTCAGGAATACTGACAGCTGGGTTTTGTAGAAACTCTGGGCTGACTTTTTTCAGTGCTTCAGTGTTCGGGCAGAGATAACCCATCCACTGCATGTTCTCTGCAGCAATCTCAGCATCGAGCAGATGATTGATAAAGGCGTGAGCCAACTCTTTTTGGGGTGCAGACTTGGGAATGACCATTTCATCGCAACCCATGGTTACGCCTTCTTCAGGGATGAGGATGCCGATCTTATCATTCTCTTGGGCGACTTGGAAAAGGTCTCCACTGTAGCCATGAACGAGGATGAATTCGCCGGAATCCAGTCCGCTTTTATAGCCTTCGTTATCAAATTTGGCTGCGTTTTTTTTCCAGCGAAGAAGCACAGCCTGCGCTGCGGCTAGCTCGTTGTCATTTCGGGTGTTGATGCTATAGCCGAGGGATTTTAAGGCGGCACCAATGGTCTCACGCATGTCGTCAAAGAGCGTCATGCGCTGGGCTGCGACGGGATTTTCAAACAGGCCCCAGGAGGGCTTGGGCGTCGTGATTTTGTCCTTTCGATAAGCAATGACGCCGTAGGCAAGTGTGTAGGGCACACTTTGAGCCATGTTCTTGTCCATGACCTTATCGAGCACTGCACTATCGATATTTTTTAGATTGGGTAGCTTGCTGTGGTCTAGCGGATACAGCATGCCCTCCTGATTCATCACCTGAATCATGTAACTGGTGGGAAAGAGTACATCATACCCTGTCGCTCCAGCTTTGAGCTTGGCATAAAGCGATTCATTGGAATCAAAGGTGTCGATCACCACACGGCAGTCATGCTTTTCTTCAAAGGACTCGATGCACCGCGGGCTGACATAATCCGCCCAGGTAAAGATGTGCAACGTTTCTCTAGCGTTCAGAGTGGCAGCGCAGGCGAAGAGCAGCAGGAGTGCTTTCATGACTGCTTGAGGAATCGTGTACAGATACCACCGCCGTTTACCACAGCGGGAAGTTGCTCTGCTTGGCGGCCGCTGGCGATGATGCACTCGACTCCACCACGCACGGCGTCTTGCACGGCGCGCAGTTTGGAGATCATGCCGCCGGTGCCGAGGGCGGTTTTTTCTTCTTGAGCATGATGGATGACAACGTCCACATCTGCCACGACAGGGATGGGGCCTTCCTCGGGTTTCTTGACGTCACGCAGCAGGCCTGGGGCGCTGGTCAGTAGGATGAGCAGGTCAGCTTTCCAAAGGCAGGCAATCTTGGAAGAGAGTTTGTCGTTGTCGCCAAAGCGCAGTTCCTCAATGGCGACGCTGTCGTTTTCGTTGATGACAGGGACGATTTGAGGAAACTGTAACAGTCGCTCCAGCGTGGCTTTCACCCGATTAGCGCGGTCAATCTGAGCCAGGTCTTCATGCGTGACGAGGAGCTGCGCAACGTGCAGGCTATGATCACGCAAAAGATTTTCATAAGCGTGCATGAGGTGAGTCTGACCGACAGCAGCCAGGGCCTGCAGCGTGGTCATGTCAGTCGGACGTGCACTCATCTCCAGCGGCTTCAGGCCAGAGGCCACAGCGCCACTGCTGACGACGACGACACTGTGTCCTTCTTTTTTAAGCAGGGCCACCGCTTCGACGAGCTTACGCAATTGTACAGGATCAGGCTCTGGGGTGTCGAGCTTGGTAAGGATGCCGGAGCCGAATTTAAGGACGATACGCTTGGGGCCGATGCTGGTCATGAGATGGGGCCTGCATCAAAGAGCAGAACAGAGTCTGAAGCAAGGGCCTCTAGCAGTCTAGTGGGCAGCTTCCGTCGTTCCCGCAGGCTCTGAGCGGCTCTTGCCAAAGAGTTGTCCTGTGATGCGGCTGAGGTCGTCAATGGCGATGTAGCACAGAGGGACGAGGAAGAGTGTGATGATGGTGGCGAAGAGGCTGCCGTATCCCATGGCTACAGAGACTGGTGTCAAAAATTGGGCATGGGTGCTTTGGGCACCGCTGCTGAAGAGAAAGGGAACTAATTTGGCCAGCCAGGTGCCATCGAAGATCAGTGGCACAAGCCCAAAGAAAGTAGTGATCTGCGTGAGGAAGATGGCGCGGAAGCGCAGTTTACCGCCTTGCTGAACGGCCTCACTCAGACTCATGCCGTTGGCTTTGAGGTCGTTGATTTCATCCACCAGGACGAGCGTGTCATTCACGACGACGCCACAGACGCCGAGGATGCCAAAGGCGCTCATGATGCTGACGGGTAGATCATGGAAAAGGTGTCCGATGATGGCACCCACGACGCCGAATGGCACGACAAGCAGCACGATGAGTGGCTGGGTGTAGCTTTTGAAGGGAATGGCCATCAGTCCATACATGGCAGCGATCACGATGACAAAAGAGAGGATCATTTTACCCTGACTTTCCCTTTGGTTACGTGCCTCTCCCTCAAAGCTCCAGCGGATGTGGCTGTGATTGGCCAGTAGGTCATCCAGGAAGCTGGTCAGTTCAAGGCGCATGGCGGCTACGTCTGTTGTCGCTTTGTCGGCATCAGCTGAAATGTTCAGTGCACGCCTGCGATCCACGCGTTTGATGCTGGTGAAGCTCTTGGCCACTTTGGCCTGGGCTACTCGGCTGAAAGGTACTTCCAGGCCCCCGGCTGCACGAACGCGCATGGTGTCCAGAGTGGCTAGGTTCTTCCGATCATCTCGGGGCATCCGAAGCATGACTTTGACTTCATTTCGCCCGCGTTGGATGCGCTGCACTTCGTCGCCGTAGAAGGCTTGCCTGACCTGTCGCGCTAGGTCACTGACGGTGACGCCGAGCTGCTGGGCTTCTGGTTTGAGCGTGAGCTGGATCTCATTGCGTCCGCTGTCGAGCGAGTCGTTGATGTCAAAAAGAGAGGGATAGGTAGAAAGCTTCTCTTTGATCTTTTCGGACATGCTGAGGAGTTCTTTAGGATCGGTGCCGGTGAGTTGGATATCG